>CAZZXW010000296.1:0-4423 GCA_964658095.1 uncultured Parafilimonas sp.
CGCTGATATCAGCCATGCCTTTAACGGCAAACTTGAAAACCGTTTTACCTTCCTGGTAAATAAAATGTTTTTTTTCAGTAACTGTTTCTATTGATGCAGGTTCTAACGAGCCACCGGCTTTCATGCGCAGGTAATCAATACCGCTGCCATCCGTTCTTAAAATGCTGTCTAAAATTCCTGTATCATCAGTTGAAGGTTCAAGCAATACAACGCCTGCAGCATCGCCAAACAATATGCAGGTATTTCTATCAGTATAATCAACAATAGCACTCATTTTATCAGCGCCAACTACCAGTACTTTTTTATACCTGCCGCTTTCTATAAATGATGCACCTGTTTGTAATGAAAATAAAAATCCACAACAGGCAGCGCTGATATCAAAACCCCAGGCATTTTTGGCACCTACTTTATCTGCAATAATGTTGGCTGTGGATGGAAAAAGCATATCGGCCGTTACCGTGCCAACAATAATGCATTCAATCTCAAGCGGGTCTATATTTTTTTTTTCGAGTAATTGTTTTACAGCCGGTATGGCAAGATCACTGGTTGCTTTGCCGGGTTCATTTAAAATTCTTCGCTCACTTATACCTGTACGGGTTTTAATCCATTCATCATTTGTATCCACCATTTTTTCAAGTTCCTTATTTGTGAGCCTGAAATCAGGCACGTACCCTTGCACACCTGTAATGGCGGCAACTATTTTACTCATGTTCAAAGATTAGGCATCAAAAGTATTGAAAATAGATGTTACAAAAAGAAGTTGCGTTTAATTGAAAGCCATACTTTTGGCGAGCTGATATGATTGCATTTGTTAGCGGAAAGTTTGTTACGAAATTGCCTTCGCAGGTTGTGGTGGATGTAAATGGTGTAGGATATGAATTACAGGTAAGCTTAAATACCTATTCTGCTATTTCAAATAAGGAAAGCGGCAAGCTGCTTACTTACCTGCATATAACAGAAAATGCGCAAACATTATTTGGCTTTGCTGAAGCACAGGAAAAAGATCTTTTTTTACAACTGATAAGCGTTTCAGGCGTTGGTGCTTCTACTGCAAGAATTATGTTGAGTGGCATGAAGCCGGATGAAATTATAAGGGCTATTATTCAGAACAATACCAAACAACTGGAAAGCATAAAAGGCATCGGAAAAAAAACGGCAGAGCGCATTGTGCTTGAACTAAAAGATAAATCAGGGAAGCTACAAACGGGGAACGCTGAATCTCCGTATTTACATAATACAATTGAAGCAGATGCAGTGAATGCGCTGATAGCTCTCGGTATACAAAAAAATAATGCGGAGGCTGTTATAAAAAAAGTAATTTCACCGCAAGGCAATAATCTTACTCTGGAAAGCATTATTAAACAAGCATTAAAAAACCTATAGCTTATAGAAAATTTCTACCTAACCAGGGCCTGATAACTTGAGAGTTTTTTTTGACTACAAAATTTTTGCTGCAGTTGTTTTTCTGTCATGCATTTGCAATACAATGTTTGCACAGAAACAAGACACATTGCATTATCCTTTGCAAGACAGGAGAGGCGATCGCTTTAGTAGTAATTATACCAACCCTTTTGATCTCGTTGATACTTCTTTCATCAAACAAAACATTGAGTACGACCCTACCACAAACCAGTATTATATTGATGAAAAAGTGGGTGATATAATTTACCGCAAGCCTACTTACTTAACTTTTGATGAAATGTATCAACTGCAATCTCAAAAGCAGGAAAGTGATTATTTTAATGAGCGTGCACAAACTTTGTTAGACCTGAACAGGAAAATTTCAAGGCCGCCGCCAAGAATTTATGATAAACTTTTTGACAGGATTTTTGGTGTTGGTCCGAATGGGTTGAAAGTTGACATCAAGCCACAAGGCACTATTGATCTTACAATGGGTTACCAGGGTCAGGTTGTAAAAAATCCAACCTTGCCTGAAAGTGCCCGGAAGAACGGTGGCTTAGATTTCAACATGAACACCAACATCAATATTAATGCAAGTATTGGTGATAAATTGAAACTGCCTATAAGCTATAATACGCTTGCCAATTTTGATTATGAGAACCAGCTTAAGCTTGATTACAAAGGCATGGATGATGAAATATTAAAATCAGTAGAAGCTGGTAACATTAATTTTCAAACCAAGAGTACTTTAATGACGAGCCCGCAAAGTTTGTTTGGGGTAAAAACGCAGTTGCAGTTTGGTAAATTTTTTATTACAGCGGCATTGGCTAACCAGCGTTCACAACAGCAGTCAATTGCATTGCAGGGTGGCGGCTTAAGCCAGACTATCAATAAAAAATTAGATGATTATGATGAGAACCGCCATTTTTTATTAGCGCAATATTTTAGAAGAAATTATAACAAAGCCATGAGCCAACTGCCGCTGGTAAACAGCCAGGTGCAGATATTGCGCATGGAAGTTTGGGTTACTAACCGCACAGGTGCAACAACAAATACAAGAGGTATTGTTGGCTTGATGGATTTAGGTGAAAGCGTGCCTTATAATAAAAATATAATTTCTCCAAATCGTGATTCTAACGCTCTTCCTGACAGATATGACAATGATCTTTACTCAACGTTATTAAATAACGCTTCAGTTTCAAGAGACCCATCTACGGTTAATGCATTTCTATTTGGCAGAGGGTTAACGCCGGTTAATGATTTTGAAAAAACGTTTGCACGGAAACTTGATTCAACTGAATATTATTATAACCCGCAGGTTGGGTTTCTTTCTTTGAATGTACAGTTGCAGCCGGATGATGTTTTAGCTGTGGCTTTTCAGTATACTTACAATGGCAGGGTTTTCCAGGTTGGAGAATTTTCACAGGATGTAACTGTTGATTCAACCCAGGGTGTACAAAAAGTACTTTTCCTGAAGTTATTAAAAGCTACCTCGCAACGCACTAATTTACCTCTCTGGGGTTTAATGATGAAGAATGTATATTCATTAGATGTTACTTCATTAGATTCAACTGCTTTTAAGCTGAATGTACTTTATTCTGATCCCAGCGGTGGTACAAAGCGTTATTTGCCTCAAGGCGATCCCACACTTGCCGGAACACCGTTAATTACACTGCTTCGTGCTGACCGGTTAAACAACCGCAATGATCCGCAACCGGATGGCTTGTATGATTTTGTAAATGGTTTCACAGTGTTGCAACAACAAGGTGAAATTGTTTTTCCTTTACTTGAACCTTTTGGAAGTGATCTTGATCGAATTGCATTTGGTGGTGCAAATCCTGTTACTGACTCAACAGCGCGTAAATATATCTACTACCAGTTATACGATTCTATAAAAGCGATAGCACAAACCTATGCCAACGTTAATCATTATGTTTTACAAGGCACGGTTAAAGGCACTTCAAGTTCAGATATATATCTTGGTGCTTTTAATATACCACAAGGTTCAGTAACGGTAACAGCTGGTGGGCAAACGCTCCAGGAAAATACTGATTATATAATTGATTATAACCTCGGAACTTTAAAAGTAATCAACCAGGCAATAATAAATTCCGGTGTTCCGGTTAATGTTTCGTTTGAAAACAATGCAAACTTTGGCATTCAGCAGCGTAGCTTTTTAGGTGTACGTGCTGATTATATTGCGAACCAGCATCTGTCACTCGGCGCAACTATGGAACGGCTTGCAGAACGGCCTTTCTTCACCAAAGTAAATTACAATGAAGATCCCATACGCAATACAATGTATGGCGTAGATTTCAGTTACCAAAATCAATTGCCTGGCTTAACAAGATTTATAAACAAACTTCCTTTTTATAATTCAACTGCGCCGAGCAGCATTAATGCTTATGGCGAAGCGGCGGTTTTAAAGCCTGGTCATCCGCCTCAAATTGGTTCCGGTTCAAACGGTTTAATTTATATAGATGATTTTGAAGGTGCCACCAGCAGTGTTGATCTGCGCTTCCCGTTTATTGCATGGACGTTGGCTTCAACGCCATCGTCTCCATTATTTCCTGAATCAAATGCAACAGATTTAAGCTACGGTAAAAACCGTGCAAAGCTTGCCTGGTATAATATTGAACCAACGTTGCAGGATAAAACAAGTTCAAACAATCCTTTGCGTGGCAACCTTAATGAATTAAGTGATCCGCGTGTAAGACAGGTTTATACAAATGAATTGTTTCCGCAACGCACTACCAATATTACAGATGTTATTACTTCTACGTTTGATATGGCTTATTATCCAACTGATGTGGGTCCGTATAATTTTACTGATGACAGGGCTAACATTGATGCAAATGGAAAATTGACTAATCCTCAAAAGCGCTGGGGTGGTATTATGCGTGCCCTTGACCAAACTGATTTTGTAACCGGCAACATTCAATATATAGAATTTTGGATGCAGGATCCATTCATAAAAGATCCGGCAAGTACAGGTGGAAAGTTATTTATTAATTTGGGTGAT
>CAZZXW010000297.1:0-4423 GCA_964658095.1 uncultured Parafilimonas sp.
ATTATATAGTAGTCTTGTTTACCTACATATCTTTCAAACATTAAGCAAAGTGTACAGCAACAACTCACGCACCATGTACATTTTGCTTAGCTTTACAACCCATGCAACTCGCATCATTTTTTGCTAAGCGTATCGCCTTCAACAACCAGCATTCATTTTCAAAATTTATTATTCGCCTTGCAACTGCCGCAACTGCTTTAAGCGTAGCAGCTATGATTATTACGCTGGCATTTGTAAACGGATTTCAATACACCATCAGCCATAAGATATTTAATTTCTGGGGACATTTAAGAGTGCAGGAATACGAACCTGATAAAGCCTACATTGCTGAAGAAACACCCTGGCCGCCCAATGATACAACCCTGGATATTCTGCATCATTTTCCAGCCATAAAAAACGTGCAGGCATTTGCGACAAAAAGCGCTGTGATAGAAAAGAACAAAGAGATTGAAGGTGTTTTATTTAAAGGCGTTGACAGCGCTTATAATTTTAAAAACCTTGCATCATTTTTACAACAAGGCAGGTTTCCTGCTTTTAGTGACAGCAGTTATAGTAAAGATATTCTTATCTCTCAGCCCATAGCAAATGAGTTACAAATAAAATTGAATGATTCAATCAATGTATATTTTATAAACCAGCAGGAGAGAAGAGCTACTGTGCGCAGGTTGCATGTGTGCGGTATTTTTAAAACAGGTATGGATGAATACGATAAGCTGATTGCCATTGGCGATATACGTTTGTTGCGCCGCATATTTAACTGGCAACACAATGAGATTGGTGGGTATGAAATTTTTTTGAATGATTATAAAAATATGGATACCATCAACACCCAGTTGTACGAAATTTTACCGCAGGCATGGATCAGCAGAACCATTAAACAGATCTATCCAAACATATTTGACTGGCTGCAAATACAGGATGTAAACCGCACGGTTATTTTTACGGTGATGTCAATTGTTGCAGTTATAAATCTTATAACATGTTTATTAATCCTGATGCTTGAACGTACACGCATGGTGGGTATTTTAAAAGCCATTGGCAGCCGCGACTGGACGATACAAAAGATCTTTTTATATCATTCCGGTATAATTGCCGGCGTCGGAATTTTAATTGGATTAGTTGTTGGTTTAGGTATTTGTATTTTACAACAACATACCGGTTTTATTAAGCTTGATGAATCTGCCTATTATGTTTCTGAAGCACCGGTGTATATTATCTGGTGGCAGGTTGTTGCAGTGTGTGTTTCCACATTAGTTATTTGTATGATTGCGTTGCTGATACCAACATTATTTATAAGAAGTATACAACCAGTTAAAGCAATTCAATTCAGGTAAGTGTTTAATTGAATATGCTGTTCATGCTGCCCACGTGTGCGCTTCGCTTGCAGCAATTCATGCCCATCTGCTTCCTTGTTCATCTGAATCAATTGCCCGCACTCAATGGAGCAACTCTATAGTTTAAACCAACGGTGGTGCCGCTGCTTACGTCAACCGTTACGCCGGTAATTTTTCCGGCTAAATCTGATGACAGAAATACCGCAAGATTAGCTATGTCAGCCATCAGCGGCAATTTTTTTAATATCGTGTCTGCTTCCATCTGTTTAAGCACGGTTGTCATCGCTTCAGGTTGCGTATCAATGGCATTCTTAAATACGCTTGAATCTGGCGAACCACCCGACCGCATGTTCACCACCCGAACCCCGTATATTCCTAACTCAATAGCAAGATTTCTTGAAAAACTTTCTACTGCACAACAAGCTGCTGCAAACCCACCAGTGTAAGGATAACCAATTCCACCGGGTGTTGCCGTAAGGGTTAAAATAACCCCGGATTTTTGTTTCAACATTACTTTCGCTGATGCCTTAGCCGTTATAAAACGGGTTTGTAAAGTCATAGTTACCGGGTTTACAAAATCATGTACCGCGATATCCACCAACGGAACATTCATCACTACATCAATGCCAACAGCATTAAACGAAATATCCAACGTACCTGCTTTTTGCACCACACTTTCAATATGTTTGTTTACTGCATTTTCATCTAAGGCGTCTACTATATCAACTTCTGCTGATCCGCCAGCTTTTAGAATTTCATCCGCTACTTTTTCAAGAGAGCTCATATTTCTTCCGGTAAGAAAAACGTTAGCGCCGGCATTTGCCAATGCTTTTGCAACCGCACCACCTAATGAACCGCCTGCTCCATAGATAACTGCATTTTTATTTTGAAGAGTCATAATTTGGTTTTAAAGAATTGTCTGTTTTGAGAAATTAAAGGTTTGTAAGATGTCGTTCTACAATATGATTGAAGATAAATACGAATGTTAAATAGCGTTACGTCACGATGAGAATTGAAGATGAATAGAATTATTACTGCTTAAGTGCTGTTTTCAAAGCCCTGCTATTGCAAATACTGCTGTTATGCGTTCCTGTTTTTCATTATGGCTTTTTTCTTTCATTCTTTATAGTGTCTTTATTTAAATTTTGATTAGTTGTATCAAGCTTTAAACTATCAACAATATTTGCAGGAACTGTATCATTTGTTACAACTGTACCCATTGCACCACTGCCGCAACCTGAAAGTGCCAAAGCAAAACTTATGAATAATAAACATGTAAGTCTTATTAGCTTTAATTCAATTACTCTTTCAATGTAGTTATAAAGGTTAATTAAAACTTGTTGAAATTTGTTGTATCGTTGCCGGATTTGATTTGGTTTGAAATATCCACAAACACGTTGCTGTCTAAATTTTAAAAAATAATCTTTCACTTCTTCATTGGTCATAGAAGTAAAATCAACAACAACTTTATTACATACATTACAAAACTTTCCTACTTCTACATTTGTCATGCAACCCCATTTTTCTTTACATGGAATCGGAACTTTTATATTAATATCATGCATTTTTAAGTATTAATATCGAACGAATTGCATAGGTAACCTTTTAATTATTTAAGATATAATTATAAAAGACAAAAAATATAGTGAACAGTTTTGAATAGGAGTGGTCGCAACATGACGTCAACGAACAGAGCTTAATGCAGGTTGGGAATTAGAATCCTGTCTGCCCGGGCTGCTGCTGATTGAAAATATTTTTGTTGAAGTTAAAACCAATGCTCAACATTGTTTATCCAGTCCAGAACCAATGCCCGGCTTTGCAATTTGTTGAAACTTGGTTTATTAAGCCCAACTTACATAAAGCACTATGTTATAGGCAGCCCAGCGACTTGAATAAATTAAGTTAAAGAAGCGCAATACATTCCACAGAAATTAAAATACCTCCGGGAAAAGGCATTACTTGTGGTGTGCTACGTGCAGGTGAATTAGTGCCGAAGAATTCACCGTAAACTTTATTCAATATTGCGAAGTCATTACCAGTTACCATGAATACAGTAGTCTTTACCACTTTGTTCATATCACTACCTGCAGCTTCTAAAATATTTTTAATGTTTTGAAAACTTTGTCTGGTCTGTTCTTCAAAATTGTCACTAATAACCTGTCCAGAAATTATGTCAAGACCTGGCGTACCGGACAAAAAAATAAATTTGTCAGCGATCACTGCTTGTGGAAATACTTGACTCATACGTGGTGCTTTGTCGGTATTAAAGTTTTTCTTTTCCATAATTTATACACTTTGGTTGTCAAGTTAGAGTTGCCTATAACGTTTCAGCATTGCTGAAGGCGTGGCATTAGCATTCCTGCCAGCCGATAAGTAAAGCAAAATTAAAATACAAATTTGAAGAGAAAAATAAATGCTCAATAGCGCTCGGTCAGCTGAAAATATAGCTTAATACAATCACTAATGTTGAAGTTCGAAATGTCAGCCACGCTTTTATAAATGCATTTGTTATATGCAGGCTTTCTCTAATTCTATTTCAAAATCTGCCATTCGTATTCCTTGTCCATATAATTTCTTATTGGCTTTGTCAACCCTTTCAATTGCAGGCCAAACATATCCATAATCTCCGCCTGTCTTATTAAACTTATCAAAAGGAATTAAACTTATGCAAGATTGATTAATTGTTACAATAACAAATCGCTCGTAGTATTCTTGATGATATTTTAAATCCTCTTTTCTCATGAACGTTGCAAAGTCTTTAAGTCTTAACGTATTATTGAGATTATTTTGTCCTAATTGTAATTGTGATATATCAATCTTAATATTTTCTGACCTTGTTGATTCGTTCAGTTGTTGAAGATTAACTTGAGAAATGTTAAGAATTTCTTTGTCATTTTTCCAATATAAAAGTTTCTCATTTTGTATCATAAGTACTGTCCATATTGGAATCGTTAATAAGCATCGGTTCGCTTCTGAAGAATTGAAATCGTTTTGTTGAGTTAATACAAGCGATTGCGGTAATTGCGTTTTAGCATCAAAGGTCAAATGCGATGTCAAGCCAAAAGGTTTTAAGATGTTATTGAAGGCAT
>CAZZXW010000298.1:0-4400 GCA_964658095.1 uncultured Parafilimonas sp.
ACTTTACCTAATGCTACTGCGCCTGCTGCAACGGTAACAGGGATCGCCTTTGTAAGTGCAGATGGCGCAGAAGCCTGCAACAGCTTTTATACAGATGAATTAACTGTAAGTTGATTTGAAATATAGTACCAGTACTAAAAAGGCCGCTTTAAATCGGCCTTTTCTATTTAGTAAGTATTTGTGACCAGATGCTATTTGTTTAAACCTATATTATATGACATATATCGTTACAATAAAAAGGCTGATTAAATTAATTTAAATTGTATGAGATATATAACACATTATACCTGTTAACCTAACATCTTCTTTAAGTAATTATAACTACTGGTAACATTCTGCAATGGCTGTGGTGCACCATCCTGTTCTACAAAAAAGTACTTCATTCCAGATTCTTTTGCGTTATCAAAAATGCGTTTAAAGTCAACCACGCCACTGCCTACTTCTGCAGGTTCCATCGTCGTTTTATTAAGGTCTTTTACATGCCATAATGGAAAACGGCCGGGATGTGTTTTAAACAACTGAACAGGATCTTGTTTTGCCTTAGTTGCCCATGCAAGATCAAGTTCCATCTTTACCATGTCTTTATCTGTGTTGGAAAGAATATAATCAAACGGGCGATGACCTTCTACTTCATCAAATTCAGTGGTATGGTTATGATATGCAAACTGAACTCCTACTTTTTTGCAGGCTTCACCGCATTTACTAAAAACGTCTGCCGCAGTTTTTATTTCATCCAGCGTATTTACAGGAATGCTTGAACAAACCAGATAACTCAACCCGCCTTCGGCAGCATCATCAGCGAGTTCTTTATAATTGTCAGTTAAGTTTAAAGGCTTGGGCGCATCTTTAAGTTTTTCCATATACGCTTTTATCCTTGCTGAATCTTCAGCAGTTTTAGCCATCTTCATAATTTGTGCTGTTGTAAAAGCCGCACCACCCACATGAGCAGAACGCCAATGCAAGCCGGCATCTTTTACCATCGCAGCAAATTCTTTCGGTTTATAGCCATAAAAATTTCCTTTTTGCGAACCTGCACTTTCTACTTCTTTATAACCAATTGCAGCAAGCTTTTGTAAAGTTGCTTTGGCATCGGTTGTCATCATATCCCCAAGCGTGTATAATTGCAAACCCACAGGTGCGGTTATTTTTCTTTGAAAAAGCTTTTCAGCGTTAACAAGCTTTGGTAATACTAAAGCTGTTAAAGCAAATGCGCCGGATTGTTGTAAGAATTTTCTTCTTGTAGCCATGGTAAATTATATTGAACATTAAAGATATGGATTGATGTTCTAATTTTTAAAACTTTAAAGTAATAGCGATGATAGATGCGATAGGGGGTGGAGGCTTTAATTTATAAGCCCAGGAAACAAAGGCAACTTTGGTTAAGCAAAATTGCAATTAAAATCACTTAATGATCTTCTTAATCTTGTTGGCATTTTCAATTAGTTCAGTAAGATACTGAGTATTCTCTTTTTCGATGCTTGCCTTAAATTTCCTTAATTGCGAAATATGTTCATTTAAAACATCCAGTACATTTTCCCGGTTTTGCATAAATACGGGAACCCACATAGAAGCGCTGCTTTTTGCCAGGCGAACGGTGCTCTCAAAACCACCGCCGGATAATTCAAAAATGGCTTCTTCTTCCTTTTCTTTTTCTAATACTGTATTTGCCAGGGCAAAAGAAGTAATGTGTGAAATATGGCTTACATAAGCAGCATGCACATCATGATCTTCAGCATTCATGTGCACGATGTTCATGCCAAGCTCTTTATAAATGCCCTCCACGGTTTGTGCAGCTTTTAAATCAGATTTTTCTTTGTCACAAATCACACAAACACGGCCGGCAAAAGCATCATGTACGGCAGCTTCAGGCCCGCTATATTCAGTGCCCCACATAGGATGTGTTAAAACAAATCTTGAACGCATCGGGTGTTTTTCTATGGCTTCGCTTAAGGCGTATTTAGTAGAACCTGCATCAGCCACAATCTGTTTACCGTTTATATGGTTAAGTATTTCAAGTATCACCGGTATTGTTACATCAACCGGAATGGCAACATAGATAAAATCTGCTTTAATGATGGCTTCTTTTAACGGCAATATTTCATCAACCAAGCCTAACTCAAGTGCCTTTTTTGCGCTGGATTCTGTGTGGCTTACACCAATAATATGTTTTGCTAATTTTTTATCCTTTAATCCTAAAGCAAATGAACCGCTTATTAATCCTACCCCAACAACTGTTACCGTATCAAACGGTGTTACGTCACCAGGTATCTTATTGTGGTTGCTTAAGCTCATATTGTAATTATGTGGATAGCTGCTTAAATAGTTTTACTTATTCTAACTGTAGCCTCTTTAATTTTTTCTTTAGTAGCACACAGGCTTACCCGTATGTAATTATCTCCGTTATCACCAAAAATGCCACCCGGCGTTATAAACACATCGGCATTATATAAAATGGCATCACTAAAATCATAAGCATTGTTATAAGCTGATGGAATTTTTGCCCATACAAACAAGCCGTTCTGATCATGAGAATAAGAACAACCTAAAGTGTTTAATAATTCATAAACGGTTTTTCTTCTTTCAACATAAATTTTATTGATGGAATTATACCAGCTTTTATCAAGGGATAATGCTTTTGCTGCTGCAAGCTGCACCGGTAAAAACATGCCGCTATCCATGTTTGTTTTAAAGCGCAATATTTGATTAATATTGTTCTCTGATGCAGACAAAACGCCAACACGCCAGCCTGCCATGCAATGTGATTTGCTTAGTGAATTTAATTCGATTGCCACCTCTTTAGCGCCTTCAATTTGTAATATGCTTTGCGGCGTATCATTCAAAATAAAACTATATGGATTATCGTGGCAAATTAATATGTTATGCTTCTTTCCAAACTCAACCAGTTGTTTAAATATATTTACTGATGCTGCTTTACCGGTGGGCATGTGCGGATAATTTACCCACATAATTTTTACAGAAGACAAATCAGTTTTTTCAATTGCATTAAAATCAGGATAATAATCATTTTCTTCTTTAAGATCATAACCAACACAAACACCACCTGCTAATCTAACGGCACTGTTGTAAGTTGGATAACCAGGATTTGGAATCAGCACTTTATCACCTTCATTCAAATAAGTCATGCAGATATGCATGATGCCTTCTTTACTGCCAATCAGCGGAAGAATTTCTGTGTCTGCATTCAGCTCAACATTATACCATTGCTTATACCAGGCTGCAAATGCATTACGTAAAACAGGTGAACCTTTGTATGATTGGTATGCATGCACATTTGGCTTTGCGCTTTCATCCTGCAGCACTTTAATAACATCAGGATGAGGTGGCAGGTCAGGGCTGCCGATACCCAGGCTTATGATGTTTTTTCCCTGCTTATTCAAAGCGTCTATTTCCCTTAATTTTTTAGAGAAATAATATTCCCCGATGCCTTCTAAGCGTTGCGCAGTGCTAATCATAATCAACTTAATTTTCCGTTTTTATATATACCGTAAATTTTTAAAAAATCGGTTGCGGGCTTTATACTTTCAATTGCAGATTCAAACTGGTCAAGGTTATCAAATTCCAGATCTGCATGAAAACTGTATTTAAAATCACTACCGGGTATCGGGAAGCTTTGCAACTTGCTTAAATTGATATCAGCTTCAGAAATTTTAGTGAGCACTTTTGCCAGGCTGCCTTTTGAATGATCTGTATGAAAGTTCAGCGATGCTTTGTTTGCTTCGGGAATTACTTGTGCTTCATTCATACATTTTAAAACAAGAAAGCGGGTATAATTGTTTTTCATGGTATGAATGTTTGGCGCAAGAATTTTAAGGTTAAATAACTCTGCTGCCAGTTTGCCTGCAATCGCAGCAATATGTTTGCTTTTATGCTGTTGTATATGTTTTGCGCTTAACGCTGTATCTTCTGTTTCAATAAGCTTCCAGTTATATTTTTCTAAAAACACTAGGCATTGCTGCAAAGCCATTGGATGAGAATGCACTTCTTTTATATCCTTCAACTCTACATTTTTATTTACCAGCAAATTTTGCCCAATCTGTAAATACACTTCACCAACAATTATAAGATCGCTTTTTTGCAACAAATTGTAATTGGGTAAAATACTGCCGGCAATTGAATTTTCTATTGCCATTACACCTGCATTAACTTGTTTTGCAATAACAGATTTTATTACTTCATTAAATGTGGCGCAAGGAAAAATTTGGGTTGCTTTACCAAAAAATTTTATTGCAGCAGACTGATGAAAGCTGCCTTCATAACCTTGTATAGAAACGTTTACTTCCATATAAAAAAAATCCCGGCTGCTTTAACCGGGAATATGTTTACAAATTATACAACACTTACCCGGTTCTTTTTTATAAAAAAGAAATAATAAAAAAAGT
>CAZZXW010000299.1:0-4374 GCA_964658095.1 uncultured Parafilimonas sp.
GTCGCTGGTTGCGCGATTCTTGGCGCCCAAGCCGAAACTATTCATCTCAAAAATTATCTTACCATGTATCCTGAAAACGAGATGATAAGAACGCTTGTAAAATCTTATATGCAAAGTAACAATGCCAACGTAGTGCATTTAAGTTGATCAGGTTAACCTTAATTTCAAAAACATTGTTGCCATCATCCCTTCATGATTACAGCTTTTCTTAATATTTTAATAATATATCAATTTAATGCGGCTGCTTAATTAGGCTGAACTTTGCTTATTGTGCATTAATACTTCATATAGCAGTGTAACACAACTATTAACTCCGAAAAACGCAACGGTTTCGCAACTTCTTCGCTTCAAACTTTTAAAATGATTATATGAAATTCAGTAACTGGATGATTAACCTTATTTCAAAAATTCTCGTGTTTCAAATGCATGGATTTTATTCTTTTTTCAGATACTATAAAATTCAATAATGAAAGACAAAAAAAGAAAAGTTGATATCGTTGTCATCTCTGATGTGCACCTTGGAACTTATGGTTGCCATGCTAAAGAATTACTGCGTTATTTAAAAAGCATTAAACCAAAAACGGTTATTTTAAACGGTGATATTATTGACATCTGGCAGTTCAGCAAAAGCTATTTTCCAAAAAGCCACATGAAAGTAATTAAGCTTTTAATGAACTGGCTTAGTAAAGGCATTAAAACCTATTATGTAACCGGCAACCATGATGAAATGTTGCGCAGGTTTGTTGGCTTTAAAATGGGCGCATTTAATGTTGTAAATAAAGTGGTACTTGAGCTTGACAATAATAAAAAAGCATGGATATTTCACGGTGATGTTTTTGATGTAACCATGCAACATTCAAAATGGCTGGCAAAGCTTGGTGCAATTGGTTACGATACTTTGATTTTAATAAACAGCTTTGCGAATTTTGTATCTCAAAAAATATTTAAGAAAGGCAAATTATCGTTCTCAAAAAAGATAAAGAACAGTGTAAAAAGCGCTGTGAAATTTATAAATGATTTTGAGCAAACAGCAGCAGACATTGGCATCTCCAATCACTATGATTATGTTATATGCGGGCACATACATCAACCCGAAATCCGTGAGCTTACAAACTCGCATGGTTCAATAATATATCTTAATTCAGGCGACTGGATCGAGAATTTAACTGCACTTGAATATGTTAATGGCAACTGGAGTATTTATAAATATTCAGACGGTGAATTTGAAAAAGAGCCTCAAGAACAGGAAGAAGAAAAAGATCTTTCAACCGATCAGTTATTTGATAATTTATTACAGGAGTTTAACCTGATGCGTTCGTGAAGATTTTGTACGCTATACAAGGCACCGGCAATGGTCATTTAAGCAGGGCAAGAGATATTATTCCCATCTTGCAAACAAAAGGTGAATTAGATATTCTTATTAGTGGCACACAAGCTGATGTTGATCTGCAACATTCAATTACATACAGGTTTAAAGGCTTAAGCTTCATCTTTGGAAAGAAAGGCGGCGTAGATCTTTTAGAAACTTATAAAAAAAGCAACATCAGGAAATTGTTTGCTGAAATCAATAGCTTACCCGTTGAAAATTATGACATTATTATAAATGATTTTGAACCCGTTTCTGCATGGGCATGCTATATAAAAAATAAAGCCTGTATTGGTTTAAGCCATCAGTCAGCCGTATTAAATAAAAAAGCGCCGCAACCAAAACATATTGATGTGTTGGGAAGATCAATCTTAAAGAATTATGCACCCACAACTGTGCAGTACGGTTTTCATTTTAACAGCTACGACGAAGATATTTTTACACCGGTTATACGAAAGCAGGTAAGAGAGTTGCAGCCGCAAAATAAAGGTCATTATACTGTTTATCTTCCTGCATATAATGATGAGAGAATAATAAAAATATTAAGCGCATTTCCTGAAACCAGGTGGGAAGTTTTTTCAAAGCATAATAAAGAAGAATTTAAGTTCAATAATATTTCAATTTGCAAAATAAATAACGATGCTTTTATAAAAAGTATGGCTGATGCGGAAGGTGTTTTATGCGGCGCCGGTTTTGAAACACCCGCAGAAGCTTTATTCATGAAAAAGAAATTAATGGTGATACCGATGAAAGGTCAGTATGAACAACATTGTAATGCTGCTGCACTTAAAGAAATGAAAGTACCTGTTATAAAAAGCCTTAAAGCAAAGCACATTGATAAGATAAAAAACTGGATAAATTCTGATAATAAAATTTCTATAGATTATCCTGATATCACAGAAAACATTATTGATTTGATCCTTCAAAAACATACTGTTCAAAACCCGGTAAGTTTTAATGAGAAAAAATATTCTGAAAAAAAATTCAGGAAAACAACCTTAAAGAAGATACTTGCTCAATTGAGTGTATAACATGCAGGTAACAAGAAGCGATTTTGGAAAAGATTTTAAATGGGGCGTATCAACAGCTGCGTTTCAAATAGAGGGTGCCTATAATGTTGATGGCAAAGGTGAATCAATATGGGATGTTTTTTCGATGCAGAAAGGCAGGATCTATCAAAATCATCATGCAAAAATCTCCTGTGATTTTTATAATCGTTACGTGCAGGATCTTATTCTTATGCACTCGCTTGCCATTCCCGTTTACAGGTTTTCTTTATCGTGGAGCAGATTAATTCCACAAGGTGTTGGAAAAGTAAATTGTAAAGGCGTTGAATTTTATAACCGCGTTATTGATTTTTGTCTTGAATTAAATATCGAATCCTGGGTTACATTATACCATTGGGATTTGCCACATGCATTACAACAAAAAGGTGGTTGGACAAACCGTGATATAATAAGCTGGTTCAGTGATTATGTTTCTTTATGCATTCAAAAATTCGGAGACAGGGTAAAGGATTGGATGATATTAAATGAACCGATGGTATTTGCAGGCGCCGGTTATTTTCTTGGCATTCATGCACCAGGTAAAAAAGGCCTTTCCAATTTTCTTGCAACATTGCATCATGCTGCCATGTGCCAAAGTGAAGGAGCACGTGTGGCAAGATCAATAAGAAATGATTTGAAGATTGGAACAACATTTTCATGCTCTTACATTGAGCCTGCAACAAACAATGAAGCTGATGTGCAGGCAGCCAGGAAAGCAGATGTATTATTGAACCGTACTTTTATTGAAGCTTTATCTGGTTCAGGTTATCCAGTAAAAGAATTGAAATTATTAAACCGGCTTGAACCTTATATCAAAGATGGAGATGAAAGTAAGTTAGCTTATGAAATGGATTTTATCGGCATACAAAACTACACACGTGAAATTGTTGCGCATTCTTATTTGATGCCTTTTATCAATACAAAAATTATCAGGGCTGATAAAAGAAAGGTAGAGCGCACATTAATGAACTGGGAAATACATCCGTCTTCTATTTATTACATGTTGAAAAAATACAGCGCTTATAAATCAGTAAAAGAAATTATTGTAACAGAAAATGGTGCTGCGTTTAAAGATGAAGTTTGTAATGGTTGTGTACATGATGCGCAAAGAACAAAATATCTCCAGGATCATATTCAACAGGTGTATAAAGCAAAGCAGGAAGGTGTAAATGTGAATGGATATTTTATCTGGAGCTTCATTGATAATTTTGAATGGGCGGAAGGTTATTATCCGCGTTTTGGAATTGTGTATGTAGACTTTGCAACGCAAAAAAGAATTGTAAAAGATTCAGGCAAATGGTTCAGTGAATTTTTAAAAGATGATTGATTTTACGTCCAGTAAAGAATCTTTCCTTCAGGAAAAAGTTGGCTGATCTCGTTATAAAAAAAAGCTTTCATTTCATTCATTGCTGATGGTGTATAAACAAACTTGGTACCTCCAAATTTATTACGCTTCATAGCTCTTTGCGCTTCATCCATTTCAAGACTTGTGTTGGGATACCAGCTTAATAAAGTTTGTTTTGAACCAGGTGTAAACCGGTGTGTTATCAGTTCAAAAGTAATATCAGTACCGGGCTTAATTTCTCCTCGCAAATGGTTCAATAATTCAGCGTAAGCCTGCCTCCAGTTTTCAACAGGCATAATTGGTGCAAGCACCACTCCTATTGGGTATGCACCACCACCTTCATCTTTTGTTGCTGAAAGTTTGCTTAATGCTTTTATCCGTTCGTTTATTGAAGTGGTACCACCTTCAAGGCGTCTGGAAACTTGTTCAGCGTTTAAACTAATGCGCCAGCGTGTATTACCGTTATGTTCGATATTTAATAGATCATCTACTGCAGTAAACTTGCTTACAAATCTTAAATGTGCATCGTTATGCTTACCAAAAAATTTAATTGTTTCTTCAAGGCTTCCGGTAAGATGTTCAATGCTTAAAGGATCTGTATAACAGCTCGCTTCAAA
>CAZZXW010000300.1:0-4369 GCA_964658095.1 uncultured Parafilimonas sp.
GCTGGAGTTCCCCGTTTTATTTTTAGGTGCAATGCCTGATAAAATTCCTGCACTATATAGCCTGATGAATTATGCTGATATTAAAGGCGGCACCTGGTTTCCGCAAGGCGGCATGTATAGCATTGTTGCTGCCATGCATAAGCTTGCAACAGAACTTGGCGTTACCTTTCATTTTAATACTAACGTTATTAAAATTAATATTGAAAATAATATTGCCAAAAGCGTTTTGGCTGAAAACAATAATCAACAAATTTCTTTTAATGCAGATGCAGTACTTGCAAACGCTGATTATCATCACACAGAAAATGCATTATTACCGGCTGCTTACAAAAATTATTCTGAAGCATACTGGAATAGGAAAACCATGGCGCCATCCTGCATTATTTTTTATATTGGATTAAATAAAAAACTGAACAATGTGTTGCATCATTCATTGTTCTTTGATACTTCATTTCAGCAACATGCTGATGAAATTTATACCACCAAACAATGGCCAACCGATCCTTTATTTTATGTAAGCGCAACCTCTGTAACTGATCCATCGACAGCGCCGCCAGGTTGTGAAAATCTCTTCTTTCTTATACCGGTTGCGTCAGGTCTTGCTGATGATACTGATGATTTGCGTGAACATTACTTCAACAATATAATTACACGCTTTGAAAAGCATATTAATCAAAATATAACCCAGCATATCATTTTTAAAAAATCTTATGCATACACAAATTTCGTAAATGATTACAACGCTTTTAAAGGCAATGCATATGGCCTGGCAAACACGTTGATACAAACGGCAATTTTAAAACCCTCAATAAAAAATAAAAAAATAAAGAACTTGTTTTACACGGGTCAGTTAACGGTGCCAGGGCCGGGTGTGCCGCCAGCCTTAATAAGCGGAGAAATTGTATCTAAACAGATAATTAAACAGTTAATTTAAACAATAAATTAGTTTTATTGTTTATAAATTACAAAGGGTATATAACATTGTTATGATGCAACTGTTTCAAAAAACAAGTGAGGATTGCAGCAGGATTGTTACTGAAAATTACAGTACATCATTCGCTTCTGCTATTAAATTGCTGCATAGAGATCTGCGTGCAGACATTCACAACGTTTATGGTTTTGTGCGTTTTGCTGATGAAATTGTTGACACCTTTCATAACTATGATAAAAAGGAATTGCTGCAATCATTTAAACATGAAACGTATAAAGCAATTGACAACGCAATAAGTCTTAACCCGGTTCTTAACAGCTTTCAGTTAACTGTACATAAATACCAACTTCAGCATTCTTTAATAAATGCTTTTTTTAAGAGTATGGAATATGATCTTGATAAAACTTATTATGATGTGCATTCATACAAAGAATACATTTATGGCAGCGCTGAAGTAGTTGGCTTAATGTGTTTATGCATTTTTTGTCAGGGCGATAAAACTATGTACCAGCAATTGGAAGTATATGCAAAAAGTTTGGGCGCAGCTTTTCAAAAAGTAAATTTTTTACGGGATATTAAATCTGATAACATGCAGCTTGACCGCATGTATTTTCCAAACTGTAATTTTAAAGAATTTACTAATGCTGATAAAAAGCAGATAGAAAATGATATTCAAAATGATTTTGATAATGCCTACCAAGGCATTTTAATGTTGCCGGTAAAAGCAAGGTTTGGGGTTTATGTAGCCTATAAATATTACTACTCATTGTTTAAAAAAATTAAGAAAACCCAGCCTGCAAACATTCTTGAAAACCGTATTCGCATTCCAGATTATACCAAAGCTTTAATACTTGCAAAAGCCGGGTTGCGCCACCAGCTTAATCTTTTATAGTTATACTGTAAGTTTATAAATTGATTTTTATTTATCTTCATCGCTGTTGCGTGCCATGAATATTTTATACTTTTTGCATTTATGAGCAAGTCTTCAACGGCATCTTTACAGGAGTTTAAAACCCGTGTTGCATTAAAATTTCAGTTATACAACAGCCTGTTCACATCGTTACCATTTCATCGCATAGAAAAAACCGGCGTACTGCTTTCATTATTTTTATTGAATTGTGAAGAAGGCTACAGTAAAAATCAAAGCCCTTCAGAAATCATTAAAAATTTTCTTGAAAAAAATACAGCTTATGAAAAAGAAGAAGAGCGTATTGATCTCCTGTTTCGCTTTGTTCAATTTACAGAAAGACAGGTAACCTTGTTTGATGCGCTGGAAGATGCTGCGTTTGCACGTGTGAATGATCTTAATGGTGCAGGCACTGTGAAACAATTGTGTGCACAAATTGAGCAGATGCAGCTGGATGATGCTTTTATAAAAAAACTAAATGATTTTTCTGTGCGCCTTGTACTTACAGCGCATCCAACACAGTTTTATCCGGGTGAAGTATTGGGTATTATAAATGATCTTTCACGAGCTTTGGAAAATGAGGATACTGAAGTGATAAATGTTTACCTGCAACAGTTAGGCAAAACATCTTTTTTCAGAAAGCAAAAACCAACACCGTATGATGAGGCAGTAAGCTTGTTATGGTTTTTAGAGAATGTTTTTTATGATGCCGTTGGCAACATCATGTCCACATTAAAAAATGAATTTGAAGAATCAGCGCAGATAAAACATCGTTTGATACGTATGGGTTTTTGGCCGGGCGCAGACAGGGATGGAAACCCTTTTGTTACTACTGATATTACATTAAGAGTTGCAGAAACATTACGTGCAGGTATTCTGCGTGCATATTATAAAAATACAAGGCGTTTGAAACGCAGGCTTACATTTAGAGGTGTTGAAGAACTAATTGTATTACTTGAAAACCGTTTATACGATAACCTTTATACAACTACAGCAGAGCCAATTACACAAGATGAAATTACCGGAGTGTTGAAAAAAATTATAGAATTGCTGCAAACAAATCATAACAGTTTATTTGTTGGTTCAGTGTATAATTTTTTATATAAGGTTGAAGTCTTTGGTTTGTTCTTCGCTTCGCTCGATATAAGGCAGGAAAGCACAGTGCATTCAAAGCTTTTTGAACAGCTTGTGCAATTAAACATCTTGCCAAAGGAATATAATGCTTATGATGAAGACAGGAAGATTGATACATTATTACAGCTTAAGAAAACAGACATACATTTTGATGATAATGACTTGCTTAATGATACGCTTCAATCCGTAGAAAGCATAAAAATTATACAACAAAAAAACGGGCAGGAAGGTTGCAATCGTTATGTGATAAGCCAGTGCAACAGTGCTGCAAACGTTATTGAAGTATACGCTTTATTTCTTTTAACTGGCTGGCAAAAACAAAATCTTACAGCAGATATTGTTCCTTTATTTGAAACGATTGATGATCTGCAGCGTGCTGCATCCATCATGAAAAAATTATACAGCAATAAAACTTACAGGCAGCATATAACCAACCGAAATAATACACAAACCATTATGCTTGGCTTTTCTGATGGCACAAAAGATGGTGGTTATCTTATGGCAAACTGGAGCATTTATAAAGCAAAAGAAGAACTTACCCGCATTTCAAAAAACTATAACATTAATGTAATTTTCTTTGATGGCCGCGGCGGGCCGCCTGCACGTGGCGGTGGTAAAACGCATAAGTTTTATGCATCTATGGGTCATGATATTTCAAACAAAGAAATACAGTTAACAGTACAGGGGCAAACTGTAAGTTCAAACTTCGGCACTATAAACGCAGCACAATTTAATATTGAGCAACTGATACATGCAGGCGTTTCAAATGATCTTTTTTCATCAAAAGAAAACACGCTTGACAGGAGTGAAGAGCGTTTATTAAAACAGCTTTCAGAAGATAGTTATAATAGTTATCTCCAGTTAAAAAATCATCCTGCTTTTGTAGATTATCTCGCTGAAATAAGCCCTTTACGATATTATGCCGAAACAAACATAGGCAGCCGCCCGACCAAGCGTGGCAAAAGTTCAGGGCTTACTTTAAAAGACCTGCGGGCTATACCTTTTGTTGGTGCATTCAGCCAGTTGAAACAAAATGTTACCGGTTATTATGGCGTGGGTACAGCATTAAAAATGGCTATTGAAGCTGGAAGATACAAGTATGTAAAGCGGCTTTATAATGATTCGCTTTTTTTCAGAACGCTTATTGATAACTGCGAAATGGCAATGATGAAATGCTTTTTCCCGTTAACAAAATATCTTGCAGATCACCCAAGGTATGGCAAATTATGGCGCATGATGTATAACGAATTTCAGCTTACAAACACCATTGTAAAAAAACTTAGCGGTCATAAAGAACTTATGGAAGATTATCCCGTTGAAAATTCAAGTATTCAAATGCGGGAACGTATAGTATTGCCGCTGGTAACTATTCAGCAATACGCAATAACACAATTAAG
>CAZZXW010000301.1:0-4303 GCA_964658095.1 uncultured Parafilimonas sp.
TTCTACCAATACAGTAACAACCAAATTTATAAGCAATGGTGTGATGCAATTAAGGTTGATATAAATAAAATAAAAACAGTAGAGTCAATTCCGTTTCTGCCTATTTCATTTTTTAAAACGCATAAAATAATAACCGGCAATGCTGATTACGAAACTGTATTTGAAAGCAGCGGTACTACACAATCAACAAAAAGCAGGCATTATGTAAAACATAAAGATTTGTATGTTGAAAGTTTTTTAACCTGTTTTAATTTGTTTTATGGTGATGTAAAAGATTGGTGCATCATTGGTTTATTGCCTTCTTACCTTGAACAAAAAAATGCTTCACTGGTGGCAATGGTTGATGAACTGATCAGGCAAAGCAAGCATGAACATAGTGGCTTTTATTTAAATGATTTTAAGCAGTTGCATAATGTTTTACAACGCCTCGAAAATCAACAACAAAAAACGTTATTAATTGGTGTAACCTATTCGCTGCTTGATTTTGCTGAACAATTCCCAATGCAGCTACATTCAACAACGATTATGGAAACGGGTGGCATGAAAGGCAGGCGCAATGAGCTTACAAGAAATGAAGTGCATGATATTTTGAAAAAGCAATTCTGCATTGAATACATACATTCAGAATATGGAATGACGGAATTGTTATCACAGGCTTACTCAAAAGCTGAAGGCAGATTTTTTTGTCCGCCCTGGATGAAAGTTTTAGTAAGAGATGAAGACGACCCTTTTAAAATAAAAACAACCGGCAAAGGCATATTGAATATTATTGATCTTGCAAACCGTTACAGTTGCGCTTTTATTGCTACTGATGATGCCGGTGAAATTTTTGATGATGGCAGCTTTGCCGTGCATGGAAGAGTTGATAATAGTGACATCCGTGGTTGCAGTTTAATGGCTGTTTAATTACAAGTACGGGCTGCTGAACCCGATTGCTTTCATTCCCTTTTTAATTTCAGGGCAACTCATAAATAAGTTCCATAACAAGCCTGTTCTGTAATTTTCAATCATAACAATTTGTGGCCCCTGGTCAATGGCTAAATATGAATCCGCAAACCATAAATTATTTAAATTGAATGCATCAACAAAACCATAATTGCCCCAAAGCTTATTACCTAAAGTGTAATAAAAAAATCGCAACGCATTCATACTTTGTGTTGGTGTATAAGGTAAAGATGAAATGGCTGCTGAAGGTGTGATTGTACCATTGTCATTTGTTGGCGAATGGGCACTATATCCACCTTGTTCATCACTTGCGGTTAAGCCCCAACATAAATTACTGTAGCCGTAAAAATCATTTGGATTATCAACACAATAATAATAATTGATCTTGGAGTGTGCAGTATCCTGCGTCCAGTAATTTGCATAAGTATCTGTTAGACCATGTGGATTAATTCCAAGAAAAGAATAATGCGCAAAGAAAAGCGGGCCGCCAAGATCAGGGCCAAGCGGCAGTTTTATTCCGTAAAAATTTTTACCATTTTGCTCTGCACCATTTTGCGCCCAGCCATTATCATACACAACTTTAGGAATTGCATTTGTATTAGATGAGGCAGCCAATGCATAAACGATCAATGCTTCATTCCATCCACTTACTTGCTGGTTAATTGCCCATTGATAATTTGGACTCCAATGCCAGTACAAAACATCTTGATTGCCTTGCCGGAACCAGTTCCAGTCAACAGCATTCCACAATACATTAATATTATTACGCAATGTATCTTCATCAGCAGTTGATGCATTAAAATATTGCCTTGCACATAACAAGCCTTGCATTAAGTAAGATGTTTCCACCAGGTCATCACCATCATCCTGCATACTAAACGGAACTGTTGCGCCTGTTGCACCGTTTATCCAATGCGCATAAGCACCATGATAAGCTGTACAATTATTTTTATAAAAACTTACAATTTTCTGAATACGGTTTAATGCATCTGATCTTGAAACAAAATTTCTGTTAGCAGCAACGATCATGCTCATGATGCCAAAGCCTGTACCTCCGGTTGTACAAACATCGCCTGAAGAATTTCTTTCTCTTGCCATGCCTGAAGTTGGATGTCCAAAATCCCAGAAGTATTTAAATGTTTGTTGTTGAATTAACGTAAGCAACGCAGAATCAGTAATGCGGTTAAATTTATCTGTTGAATCAATCTGCGTAGTTAATGTTATAGAAATTTCTGATTTTAATGAACCGCCACTTTTAGATTTTAATGCTGTTGAAATGGTTATTGCATTTTTTGTCAAAGCTGATAACACAGGTTGAATAACAAGCGTGCTGTCATCATTTTCAAATGTTGTAGTGAAAGCCACTGATGAACTTGCATTATTATTAATTGATACGTTGCTTGCAACTGTATTTTCATTTAGCGGTGATGCAAATACGATTTTTAAAACTGGTTTAAAGTTTACGTTATATAACGGTGTTGAATAAGTTTGATTATTAACTGTTATTGATGAATAACTGAATGGCTGCGGTGTTTGCGGTGGTGTTTGTGTATTGCCATCACCAGACTTGTTACAAGCATAACAAAAACAAATTAGGCTTATTGTAAATACTCTTTTCAAAATCATAAATCAAGATTAAATAAAAAAGGCTGCTAATAGCAGCCTGGAGAATCAAGTAAATAAGATTATCGGCCTTGCCTTTGTAATTGATATAACGCATTAATCTCCTGGTCACTTAATGCTTTATTATATATTCTTACTTCATCTATTGAACCATTTAAAAATCCATGAAAACCTAGGGTAGCTGAAAGTGGAAAATGTGATGAACTGTTTGCAAAAGCCCCAAATAAAACCTGTGTTGGTGTAGGTGAAACTATAGGTCCTAAACCAGCTCTGTTTCTGAAGTTATTATTTGACACTCTTATATTATTTGCAAACAAATCAATGTTTTCTGTGCTTCCATCATAACGCATCACATAATGTATCCATTTATTGGCACCATCAAAAGCTTGATAATCTGTTCCTGCATTTCCATAATCATTTATATTATCACCGCCATTTCTTGTCCCCATTGGGTAAGTGCCTATCCAGCTATGTACGTCTGTATAATTGTTTGTAACAGGCTGCCCGGTTTCAACACCAACATTTAGAATATCAAGCCAATCAGTTTCTTTTGTAGTATCCCTTGCCAGTGTAAAAAATTCTGAAAAAGTAGAACCGTTGTTTCCTGGTATGTAAAACCATAGACTAACCGAAACACTTGGAATAGCATCCTTTTTACTTAAAGCAGGAATAGTTGGATAAAGAAGATAACCATTATTAAGATGTAATGCCTGTCCCTCTACACCTGTAACAAAGGATGAATTACTATCAATTATCGGTGAAGCTTTTGCTGCACTATCGCTTTTTGTTCCGTTAAAGCTCCAATAATCTACCAGGTTACTGGCTGCAACCTGGCTTGAATTAGTATAACCACCAGCAACAGGCGGCGGATCTCCTTTTACAACATTATCACCATAATCTGCTTTGGTGCAACTTGAAAAAATAACAACTGAAATTGCACTTGCTAGATATAAAAATTTAAAAGACTTCATTATAAAAAATTTAATTGATATAACTTAATTAATAACCCGGATTTTGCAAAAGCTTGCCGCCACTTAAATCAATTTCAGTTTGTGGTATGGGGAACACTTCATTTTTGCCGGCTTTGAAACCCATTGGTCCTAAAACAGAAACTGCCCTGCCGGTTCTTACAAGATCAAAAAATCTGTCCTGCTCCATCGCTAACTCCAAACGGCGTTCTTTCCATACAGCATTAATATCAACTGTAGTTAATGAAGGTAAGCCTGCTCTGTTGCGTATCATATTTACATCCTTAAGCGCATCTGCCGATTTACCTAAGTTTACTGCTGCTTCAGCATTCATTAATAAAATTTCAGGGTAACGCATAATGCGGATATTCTTAGGCTTAGTGTCTTTAATACCCGAATTTTGGAGCGTCTCTGCAATTCCGCTTGCATAGCCTTTGTAATTGTATCTTGGATTTGCTACTGAATCTTGTGTAGGTATCCTGAATCCATCCCATAATATAGTACCTACGTTTCCTGGGCCGCCGGGATTAATAGTTGGATTGACAAAAATAATGGTGCCCGCTCTACGTGTATCCCCTGGCTCATAAGAATCGGCAAGATTTGTACTTGGATTATTCCACCCAAAACCAAGATCATCCCACCCTCCTTTACCTCTTGGGCCTTGCCCGTTACTATATAAAAGACTTACCGCATTTTCGCCAATATTTGCACCGGTTTGCACTTCAAAAACTGATTCTGAATTGTTATTACCACCAACACCGCCTGCG
>CAZZXW010000302.1:0-4294 GCA_964658095.1 uncultured Parafilimonas sp.
ACCCAATCGTGCGGCTAATAAAATTTGCCCGACAGTATTATTAATTTTATGTGCGCCGGTATGATTTAAATCTTCTCTTTTTAAATAAATTTTTGTGTTGAATTGATTGCTTAAACGTTCAGCATAAAACAACGGCGTTGGCCTTCCCGCATAATCGTGTAATAAATATTGAAACTCTTTTTGAAAGGCTTCATCATACATGATCTTTAAATAATTGTTGCGCAGTTCTTCCACATTGCGATGTAACATTTCAGGAATATATGCGCCGCCAAACTTTCCATAGTAACCAAAAATATCGGGTTGTTTATAAGAGCCTTTATTATTTGGAGTTGATATATTAATCATTTAATAAAATTAAAGAGTGCAATTTATCAGCTTTATAACAATATCGGTTATGCTTTGTTTATACAATATCACAAATCAATAAGCACTGATAAAGTTTTCAAAGCCATCTTACTTTCTTTTTTATCACAACTTATCTTCGCGGCATTATATAAATTGAATGATCTATAAAAAATTTCTTTGCTATGCAATGCTGTTCGCCTATATTTTAATTAATGATAGCAGCTATGCGCAAACACCGGCAACCTATAATAGCGCAGATATTTATCTTCAGTTAAAAAAATTAAATGTCTTAGGAAGTGTGTTATACATCGCTGCACATCCTGATGATGAGAACACAAAATTGCTTGCCTATTTTTCAAAAGAAAAATTATATAGAACAGGCTATTTAAGTTTAACCCGTGGCGATGGCGGACAAAATTTAATAGGAGATGAGCAGGGCATTGATCTGGGTTTGATCAGAACACAGGAGTTATTATCTGCAAGAAGAAACGACGGCGCAGAACAATTCTTTAGCCGGGCTTACGATTTCGGTTTTTCAAAAAATCCTGAAGAAGCGTTGAAAATTTGGGGGCATGATAAAATTTTAAGTGATGTAGTTTGGGTGATTCGACAATTTCAGCCTGATATAATAATCACTCGCTTTCCCGGCGATGTAAGAGCTGGTCATGGACATCATTCCGCATCTGAAATATTAGCAAAAGAAGCATTTACTGCAGCTGCTGATTCAACAAAGTTTTCTGATCAATTTAAATACGGTGTTAAACCCTGGCAGGCAAAAAGAATTTTATGGAACACCTTTAATTTTGGCGGTACTAATACAACAAATTCAGATCAATATAAAACAGATATTGGCATTTATAATCCTTTGCTTGGTAAAAGTTATGGTGAGATAGCTGCTGCAAGCCGCAGCCAGCATAAAAGCCAGGGCTTTGGTGTGCCTGCACAACGTGGTGCATCGTATGAATATTTTTCTTTAACGGCTGGTGCACCATTGCAGCATGATTTATTTGATAACGTTACTGCCACATGGCAAAGAGTTAACGGCGGTGATAAAATTGAATCGCAGGTTGATACTGTTATTAATAATTATCATTTTGATCATCCAGAAAATTCTGTGCCGGCATTGATTGCATTGTATAAAACCATTCAGCAATTGCCGGATGGTTACTGGAAAAATAAAAAACTGGATGAAATAAAGCAGCTCATTATTGAGTGCAGTGGCATTTATGTTGAAGCAACCACAGACAATGAATTTACAATTCCACAACAAAACTTCATAGTTCAGTTTTCAATTAATAAAAGATTGAATGATGATGTGCAATTAAAAAGTGCAAAGCTGCTTGCGTTTGATTCGGCGATTAATATAAATCTGCCAACCGATAAAAATATAAATTTTGAACATAGCTTTTATGTTGATGCATCAACACCGGTTACACAACCTTATTGGTTACAACATCCTTTGGATAGTATTGGCAGCTTTACTGTGAATGATCAGCAATTAATTGGCAAAGCGCAATCTGATGCGGCTTTCACCACTTCTTTCACATTCACTATTAATGGCACAGACATAACCGTTGACCGTCCGGTTCAATATAAATTTACAGATGCAGTTAAAGGAGAATTATATGAACCGTTCATTGTAATAAATCCAATAAGTGTTTCATTACAACCTGCAATCATATTAACTAATATCATACAACAAAATACAGTTGCAAAAAATGATGAAGCACATGTAGCAATAAAAAGTTTTATTGAATCACCTGGCACAAAACTGCAGTTATATTTTGTTCAGCATGAAGATTCAACGCTTATAAAAGACACTGTTGTTAATCTTCAATATGGCGGTTTATATGATTTTAACTTTGCGATCAGTTCAATATATAAAAAAGAAAAAGGCCAGCCTGTAATCGCTGTTAAATTAAATGCACATAATAGTAGCAACACTTATACCGGCAACTTGCATACAATTGAATACGATCACATTCCCCACATACAATATACTGCTACAGATAAAATAAAATTGATTGATGAACCCATAAAAACTGCAGGTAAAAAAGTAGGATATATTGTTGGAGCAGGAGATAAGGTGCCGCAGGATTTACAGCAAATGGGTTATGAAGTAAAACTGTTGAATGAAGCTGATGTAACAGAGGCAAATCTTAAGCAATTTGATGCTGTTATTACCGGTGTGCGTGCATACAATATACATGAATGGCTGAATGGGAAATATGATGTGTTGATGCGTTATATTCATGATGGCGGCAATCTTATTGTTCAGTATAATACCAATAACGAGGTTGGTTCTGTTGACGGAAATATTGGACCTTATAATTTCAATATTGGCAGAACAAGAGTTACTGAAGAAAATGCCGCAGTGCATATTTTATTGCCGGATAACATTGCCTTAAATTATCCAAACAAAATAACCAATGCAGATTTTAATAACTGGATACAGGAACGCAGCACGTACCAGGCAGAACAGATGGATAATCATTTTGAAGCTTTGCTTGGCATGCATGATGTGAATGAACCTGAAAGCAATGGCAGTCTTGTTATTGCAAAATATGGTAAAGGAAATTTTGTGTATGCAAGCCTTGTATTTTTTAGGCAGTTGCCGGCAGGTGTTGCTGGTGCTTACAAGCTGATGGCAAACTTAATTGCGTTGCCGCAAAACAAATAGCATGCATCCACGCAGAAGAATAAGTTTTTTTCTACTGATAATAATTGGTGTAGTGCTTGGTATTTTAATAAAAAATGTTGAGATCGGCCTTATAATCGGTTTGATCATTGGCGCTTTGGCCGGTGGTATTGGAAGCAAAAAATAATTTTAATTAAGTTTGAAAAATGCGGTTTATAAAGCTTGCTTTAATAAGTATTGTTTTTATTTTTTTGATGTTTACAATCATAGGTTTGCTGATGCCATCTTCAGTTACTGTTGGCAGAACGATCAGTATTAATGCGCCGGTTGATAGTGTAAAATTTTATATTAATGATCTTCATCACTGGAAGTACTGGCTGCCTGAAGCTGACACGAATAATGTTGATGTAAATGATGAACATCCAGGTTTTGCAAATCAAAGAATTAAATACGGCAAGTATACAATTATGCTTTTTCGAAATGATTCAAATAAAGTTATTACTACATGGAAAGCAGCACATAGTAATGATGAGCTTTGCACTATGAGTTTACAACCGGATAATATAAACGCAACTGATGTAAACTGGAGTTTTAAAGTTCATTTACAATGGTATCCCTGGCAGAGATTAACAGGCATGTTGCGTGATAAAATTATCGGCCCTTCAATGGATTCAAGTTTAATGAAGTTGAAGCAGGTTGTTGAAAAAAATTAAATCACTTCTGTTATAACTGCATAAATTTTTTGCAGTTCATTTTCACTGGTACAATATGGCGGCATTATATAAACCGTATTGCCAAGTGGCCTTAGATAAACACCTTTATCCAATGCTTTTTTTGTTATTGTTGCACTTATATTATTTAGGTATTCATCATTACCCTGCATAATTTCAAAAGCTAAGATTGTACCCAGAACGCGTACATTTTTAATGCCGTTTAATTCTCTTAACTGTTTTGCAAACAGGATGTTTTGTTCTTCTATCCAAAGTACTTTTTGTAAAGAATTTTCATGCTTAAATAATTCAAGGCTTGCAACTGCAGCGCTGCAGGCAATAGGATTTGCTGTAAATGAATGTCCATGAAAAAAAGTTTTATACGCATCATCATTAACAAAAGCTGAATAAATTTTTTCAGTGCATGCTGTAACACCTAAAGCCATTGTGCCGGCTGTTAAACCTTTGCTTAAACAAATAATATCCGGTTGTGTTTGCATGTATTCGCTGGCAAACATTTTTCCGGTGCGGCCAAAACCGGTCATAACTTCATCAGCAATGCAAATAATATTTTGTTTTTTGATGTGTTGAAGCAATTCAT
>CAZZXW010000303.1:0-681 GCA_964658095.1 uncultured Parafilimonas sp.
ATACTAATTAAAACAAGAATCGGAGATGAACTCATTGACATCATTGCTTCCGTTGGATATGCAAGCATAGCTAATGCACGCAGATTTAAACGTGTGCCCCAACTTTCATACACACCCAGATCACCCGCTGAAATCAAACTGATGACACCTAATAAAATACATGTATATACTTTTAAAAATGACTTATAAAAATTATTTTTAAAAAACATCTGCACGATAAAAACAAGAAAAGGAATAATAAATAAATAAGACGCCGCAGAAACATCAAGGCGCAAACCATATACAAAACTTAATACAATATTTTTTGTACCTGCTGCTTTAAGTTGTTTAAAAAAAAATAAAACAAATGCTAAACGGTTGATAAAAAAAACAAGTAACCAGAACAAATAATATCGTAGTAAATAAAAAATGTGTTTAGTCATGAAGACGTCAAAAATAACCGATTAGATAAAGATGTAATTGCTTATTTAATAAATTGAGTAATAAATGCGGTGTAAACTTCCTTATCATCATCACAAAAATAAAGTCCCGCTATAAAAGCAGGACTTTCTTCAACTTCAAAACCAAAACACACGAGATTAATGCAATGCTGCATGGGCGTGAACGCCTTCACTTATTTCTTCAATCATCTTTTTGTTAAATGCTTTAAGATCATCCGGCTTGCGGCTTGTTACAAGCCCG
>CAZZXW010000303.1:691-1218 GCA_964658095.1 uncultured Parafilimonas sp.
TCCCTGTCAACCCAATCTGCACCTGCGTTTTTTAAATCAGTTTGCAATGATGGAAAAGATGTAAGTGTTCTTCCTTCAAGCAATCCTGTTTCAATTAAAGTTTGCGGACCATGGCAAATTGCAGCCACCGGCTTGCCTTCTTCCAAAAACTGTTTTGCAAATGCCACTGCTTTTTTATTCAACCTTAATTTATCAGGATTAATAACACCACCGGGCAACAACAATGCATCATAATCATCTGCGTTTGCATCGTCAATGTTTTTATCAACCTTTAATTCAATTGACCAGTGGTCCTGATCCCATGCTTTTACTTTACCTGTTTGCGGCGAAATAATTTCAACCGTTGCACCTGCTTCTTCAAGTGCCTGCTTAGGGCTGGTTAATTCAACTTCTTCAAAACCATTCTCAGTTATAGCGGCTATGCGCTTTCCGTTTAGAGATTTCATAAAATAAATTTTATAAGTTATATAGTATCAAAACAAAAACCAAACCATTCAAACATCATAATCTATAACAAACGTTGTAAT
>CAZZXW010000303.1:1228-4282 GCA_964658095.1 uncultured Parafilimonas sp.
CTGATATTAACAAGAAGATGTTATAATTTTTATGCACGGCTTTTGTTATGTTTGAACTGTTTATGACTATTGAGCACCAACGGCTGATTGCAAATGCACAAAAACCTGTACCGCTTGTAACCTGGGGGCCCTATTTAAGTGAGCGGCAGTGGGCAACCGTAAGAGAAGATTATAGCAAAGATGGTGATGCATGGCATTACTTTCCGTTTGATCATGCACATTGCCGTACTTACCGCTGGGGCGAAGATGGATTGGCAGGCATTTCTGACTTATTTCAAAATTTATGTTTTGCAGTTGGATTATGGAATGGTAAAGACCCTATACTAAAAGAAAGGCTTTTTGGTTTGGGAAATTTTGAAGGCAACCATGGTGAAGACGTAAAGGAGTTATATTATTATTTAGATAACCTGCCCACCCATACTTACATGGAGTATTTATATAAATATCCGCAGCAGGAATTTCCGTATGAGTTGTTGCGCAAAGAAAATCGTAGCAGAACAAAAGCAGATCCCGAGTTTGAAATATTGGATACGCATGTGTTTGATAATGATGAGTATTTTGATGTATTGATCAGTTATGCAAAATATGATGATGAAGATGTTTGCATTAAGATTGATGTGCGCAACCGTTATACTGAAGCCGCTGACATAACAGTCTTGCCCACACTTTGGTTTTATAACCGCTGGAGTTATTCTGAAGATTTTGAAAAGCCTTCTGTTTCTTTTGTAAACAGGGATTGTGTTGAAACGAATCACCCAAGGCTTGGCAAATACTATTTATATTTTTTAAATGCGAATGACAGGCTCTTTACAGAAAACGAAACCAACACAGAAATAGTTACCGGCATTGCTAATAAAGACATTTTTACAAAAGATGCATTTCATAATGCTGTTATAAAACGTAAAAATATTACCGCATTACGCAATAAAAAAACAGGAACAAAATTCGCAGCCGTTTATAAATTTAATATACAACCCGGTGAAACCAAAACCATTTATTGCAGGTTAAGCAATAACTTAATTAAGAAACCATTTGGTTATGGGTTTGATGAAATTTTCAGAAAGCGCAAACAAGAAGCGGATGAATTTTATACTGCAGTTTTACCGAAAGGGTTAAACAACGATATGGCCAATATTCAGCGACAGGCAATTGCGGGTTTATTGTGGAGCAAGCAGTATTATCACTTTGATGTGGAGCGATGGCTTACAACAAGTGATGGGATTACACCGGTAAGTATAACAAAAGAAACAGGGCGGAACAGTGACTGGAAGCATCTTAAAAACCAGGATATCATCAGCATGCCGGATAAGTGGGAGTATCCCTGGTATGCAGCGTGGGATCTTGCTTTTCAAACTATATCAATGGCTGTGGCAGATGCTGGTTTTGCCAAGCACCAGTTGCTGCTGATTATGCGGGAATGGTATATGAAACCAGATGGGCAATTGCCTGCTTATGAATGGAACTTCAGTGATGTTAATCCGCCGGTGCAAGCTTTCGCAGCACTGCAGGTTTATTATATTGAACAACAGCAAACCGGCAACAGCGATGTGCAGTTTCTTAAAAAAGTTTTTCAAAAACTGCTTATCAATTTTACGTGGTGGATAAATCGTAAAGACCGTTACGGCAACAACATTTTTGAAGGTGGATTTCTTGGGCTTGATAACATTGGCGTATTCAACCGCAGCTTTCATTATAAAGGCACAGTGCAATTGGAACAGGCAGATGGTACAAGCTGGATGGGTATGTATGCTTTGAACATGATGGATATTGCCATTGAAATTGCCATGCATGATACATCTTTTGAAGATACTGCCACTAAATTTTTTGAGCATTTTGTTTTAATTGCAGAAGCGCTGAATGAGCATCATTTATGGAATGCAGAAGACCATTTTTTTTATGATGTGTTAAGCATGGCCGGTGCTGATCCGATGCCTTTGCGCATTCGTTCTATTGTGGGTTTAACACCTTTGTTTGCAGTATCAAATATTCTTTCAACAGAGCTTGATCACCTCAATGATTTTCAGAAACGCGTAGCATGGTTTGAGAATTACAGGAAAAATAATAACAAGTTTTGGCCCAATGAAGAACACAGTGAGCAGAAAGAAATTTTGTTATCGCTTATACGCAAAGAAAGGCTGATAAACCTGCTGGAATATTTGCTGGACGAAAATGAATTTCTTTCATCAGGCGGCATAAGGGCATTATCAAAATACCATGAAAAAAACCCTTACTCTGTTACGGTTGAGGGTATTGGTTACACCATTCAATATGATCCCGGCGACAGCACATCTAATATGTTTGGCGGCAACAGCAACTGGCGCGGACCCATATGGATGCCGATCAATTATCTCATCATTCAATCTATACGCAAGTATGGAAAATTTTATGGCGATAATTTGCTGGTTGAATGCCCCGTTGGTTCGGGCATAAAAATGAATTTGCAACAGGTTGCTGATGAGCTTACCAAAAGAGTGTTGAGCCTGTTTGAAAAAGACGAAAAAGGTGATCGTAAAACATACGGCAATTACAACTGGTTTTATAAAAAGCCGGGCAATGAAAATCTTATTTTATTTCATGAGTATTTTCATGGTGATAATGGGAATGGCTTAGGTGCCAGTCACCAAACCGGTTGGACGGCACTTGTTGCACAACTAATAAGCGAATACGGAGTAAGGGCTTAAACCTTCATCATTTACCGTCGTTATAAATGTGAAGAGATTAGATCTTCTATAAAAATTATACGCTTCTTCTTCTAAACTGTTTTACATGCAAAACATTTTAATAGTTGGTGGTGGTGCAGCTGGCTTAATGGCCGCTTATAAATTATCTGCACAAAATTATAAGGTTGTTTTGCTTGAAGCAGCTGACCGTTTAGGAGGAAGAATTCATACTTACAACAATAATTTATTTTCAATGCCCGTTGAGTTGGGTGCTGAATTTGTACATGGGAAGCTTCCTGTAACATTAAATTTATTAAAACAGGCCGGCATAAAATATCATGCAGTAAAAGGGAAAATGGTTCATATTAAAAAAGGAGAAGTTATAAAAGATGAT
>CAZZXW010000304.1:0-4275 GCA_964658095.1 uncultured Parafilimonas sp.
AAGCGTTGCTAAATTGCTTCTGTTGCCGCTTAATCCAAACTCTCCGTTTAAAGTTGGTTTATGATAAGAAGATAAATAATGCTGTGCGCCATTAGCAAGTATTGTTTCAAGATTTGGTGCACTTACATAATAATGCGTTTGCGTAAAATCTATGTTTGGTAATTTCCATGTATCAGAATCATGTGTGTCATACGCATAACTCGTAGTAACGAGATGCTTATAAACATCCTTTGACTTTATATACGTTGACATTTCATTGTGCCAGTTGGTAACATCTGTTTGTACAGAATCAAATTTATCAGTCCAGTCAACTTCGTTAAACAATTCCCAGCTTTGAATATTTTTTGAATATCCATATCGTGCTATAATATAACGCTGCCTGTTTTTATAATCAGCCTTTGCAGTTACATTGGTAAAGAAATCCCATGTGTTGGTGCAAGGTCCGCCATTTACAGCATTGTAAGGATTATTGCTCCATTCAGCATCTGTGGTTGTAGAAACCTGCCCATGATGGTTTAAGCAAAGCATCATATAAACATTAAGACTATCGCATTTATTCAGCAGCCAGTCCAAATAATAAGCGCTTGTTTGTTTATAATTTTCAAGCCCTGCATAACCATTCGTTCCATTTTTCCATTCCAATGCAAACGCCCAATCACTCATCCACACACGAATATAATTGCCACCATTTGATGAAAGTTTCGTTAACCAGTTTGTATAATCTGTTACAACATTATTATCCTGCCAGCCCATATCTTCACCAACAGGAATGTATTGCGTGCCATCATCAAAATTTAAATAGTTGGTATTATTTTTTTTGATGAAGCCATGTGTTGTCGAAGCGGTGCATTGAAATGTTGCAGCGTTTTGCGTTGCAGTACCTGAAGCATTTTTTGCAGATAACACATAACTCCAGGTACCGGTTTCATTTGGTGAAAAACGTACTTTGAAATTATGCGTATTTAAATCTGTTAATGCGCCTGTTGTTGTATTGAGCGAATAATTCTCCAGGTAAAAACCATCTACGGTATCTTTTTTTGCAGATGGAGAAGTAAAGATGCATTGCGTTGAAATATCATCATAATTATACGGATTTGTATAAGCAGCAGTTAAGTCAATCGTCAATTCAAACCTATCATATTTTGCAATGGTTGCTGCGTTTGCAGTTACTGAATTAATTACCGGCGCCTGTGCCATTGCATGCATTGTAAAAAATAGAAAGGCAGCTAAAAGGAGTTGTGTTTTTTTCATACTATGAATTTTATAATTATATTTTACAATCATCTTGATTCTATTAATATGTACGCAGCATATTTCTAACTTTAATACCAGACTCTTTTAAATCTTCATCTTTCCAGCCACCATTTGATGAAGCAGATTTTTGCAGCACAGAACAGGTTTCATCTTTATCAGAAACAGACCAGGTTATCCAACTTATTTTATGCTGCTCACACCATGAAAGCCACCGTTGCCATTCTTCACCATTGATGGGTCCATCGCCGCTTGCTTCCATGCCCGCAGATTCAGAAATAAAAATCGGAATGCCTTTATTCAATGCGGAGTCACATCTGTCACGTAAATATTGTTTATGTGTGCCTGCGTAAAAATGAACTGTATACATAACATTTGTAACATTGGTTAAGGGCGACGCTGCAACAAAATTGATATCCTGGTCCCAATGCGGACAACCGGCTAAGATTATATTATCAGTATCAATACTTCTTATTGTTGAAATAACTTCCTGCTCATATAATTTCACGCTGTCCCAGCTCTCATAATCCGGTTCATTATACAGCTCATAAATAACGTTTGGATATTTGCCATAATCCGTTGCCATAGTTTTGAAAAAAGCTTTGGCTTCTTTCAGGTTGATGTTATGGCTATGCCAGTCTATTAAAACATAAACACCTTCTTTAATGCAAGCTTCTACCACATTTCTGATCAACTGAATTTGCGTTGCAGAATCTTCTTTGTAACCATGTGCAGGTTCAACGCCAAGCGCCGCTCTTATAACACTGCAATGCCAGTCGTTTACTAAGGTATGTACAGCGCCTGCGGTATAAAAACGAGGATGAAAACAACTCCAGCCAAAACTCATACCACGCAATACAACAGGATTATGATGTGCATCTGTTAACTGCACGCCGCTTACATGTAAAGCGCCATGTTGTTTTACAGGTTGTGCATTTAAACACAAAACGCATGAAAGATAAACAGCAAAAAAAATTAATCGCATGTGTATGATTTTAATAATTTTTATTGATAGTATTGATGCGTTTTATAATTTCCAAACAAGCTCTTGAATTGTGATATGGACATTTCCATAAGCCAACTTTATCTTCATTCTGCATAATGGAATAATCATCTCTCACTCCCCAAAACCATTCGCCTTTGTTGTTATCAACAATATATTTTTTTGTGAACTGCCAGCTATTTAATGAATGCTGCAAATATTTTTTATCGTTTGTAACTTGATAAGCATTCATAAAACCAATCATCGCTTCAGCCTGCACCCACCAATGTTTTTCTTTTATTAATGTTTGATGTGTTGGTTCATATTCATACCACATCCCGCCATCGTTATCTAAACCTTGTGTTGCAGCGTCGGCAATCATCACTGCATAGTTCTTATAAATATTAATCCAATTTTCATGCTGAATAACTTCAGCGCATTGTTGCAACAACCACGCTGCTTCTATATCATGCCCGTAAGAAATCACATCAGGCTTTTCATTCCATTGCTCATCAAAAAATAATTTTAAATGAAAAGTTTTTTTGTTGATGAAATGTGTATCAAATAACTCAAGCAACTCAATTATTTTATTCCTGATTTCTTCAGAAGGATGAACTCTGTATAGATTTGTATATGCTTCAATTATGTGCAGATGCGTGTTCATTGTTTTCTTTTCATTTTCATCTTTTGCGCTCAAACGCAAATCATCGGCAGATGACCAATCTCTTTTAAATGCTTCAAAATAACCTTTGTTTACTGCATCATAACTGTGCTGTTCAATTGCATCATATAACTGCAAAGCAAGTGTAAGCGCTTCTTCATTTTTTGATGCAGCATAATATTCACTCAATCCATATATGCAAAAGGCAAGTGCATAAATTTGTTTTTTTGAATCGAGCATATTGCCTTCTGAATCAACCGTCCAATAAACACCATTGTAATCTTTATCAATAAAATACCGGCTTATATAATCAAATGCTCTCGTTGCTGTATTTAAATATTTTTTATTTTGATAATGATTGTATGCAGCAGCCGAGAAAGTCCATAAAATTCTCGCATTTAATACTGAACCTTTTTTTGCAGCTGCATCAACCGTATTATCATTATTTATCTTTCCAAAAAAACCACCATTTGCTTCATCAATTGCATGCTGCGTCCAGTAATCAAGAATAGAAAACAGCTCCTGCTCAACTTCTTTTTTATATATCTGTAAACAGCTCATTAGCGTGAAACTGATTCCTGTTTTCTGTTAGCGAGTTCTTTGTTTTTATTGATGATATTAATCAAGCGTTCAACAGAAGTTGCAGAGCGCAAACCATCCTGCGGCGTGTTGATAACATAATCAAGCAAACGTTCAATGCTGGTAACTGCCACATGCATTCTTGTATCAGATGAGGCATAATAAATAAAAACTTTTCCATCATCATCTTCAATCCATCCGTTGCTAAAAACAACATTGGAAACATCGCCAACGCGTTCATCGCCTTCAGGTGCTAAAAAATAACCGGCTGGCTTATAAATGATTTTTGTTAAATCAAACAGGTCTGTCATAAACATATACAATGTGTAACGCATACCTGCAGCAGTATTGCGCACACCATGTGCAAGATGTAGCCAGCCGTGTTTGGTTTTTATCGGTGCCGGGCCCCAACCATTTTTTAATTCATTTATTGTATGATACACTTTAGGGTCCACAATTACTTCTTCATTCACTTCAGCACCATCAATTTTATCAGACAAACCAAACCCAATGCCGCCACCTTTACCGGCTTCTATAAAACTATCCTGTGGCCTTGTATAAAAAGCATATTTACCATCAACAAATTCTGGATGCAAAACAACATTTCTTTGCTGCGCAGACTTTGTTTTAAGATCAGGCAAACGTTCCCATGTTTTTAAATCTTTTGTGCGCACAATGCCGCATTGCGCAATCGCTGCGCTTTGGTCACCTTCAGGTGCTGAAGGATCTCTTCTCTCAGTACAAAACAAACCATATACATAACCATCTTCATGCTGCACCAAACGCATATCATAAATATTTG
>CAZZXW010000305.1:0-4254 GCA_964658095.1 uncultured Parafilimonas sp.
TGGCGCTTGAAACAACCAACTGGCAGAGCGTTTATCAATATCTGCTCGAGCATTCGTAAAGGCTACTGCTTTACAAATTTTATTGTTGCAACTTGTTTGTTGCCTGAAAGTATTTTCAAATAATAAAATCCGTTTGCTAAACTCTGTACATTAAATGTATAGGCTGATATATTATTAGTACTTGCTTTTGCTACAACATTCCCTTTTTCATTAATGATCATGAATTGATAGCCTGTATTTGCATTAAGGCCTTTAATATGCAGTACATCACTTGCCGGATTTGGATATACTACAAATTTGGCTGCATCTGTAAATGCAATACTTATAATTTTTGAATACGCATAATTACCGTCTTTATCAACTTGCTTTAAACGATAATAATTAGTGCCTTGTAAAGGATTGTTATCTGTATATGAATAACTGTGTTTGCTGTTTGCATTTACCTTTCCAAGCTCACTAAAATTTTTACCGGATGAGCGCTCTACAGCAAAATATTTATTATTGATTTCATTTTCTGTAAGCCAGTCAAGCGTTACATTTTGTTGCTGTTTGCTTCCTGAAAAATTAAAGAAGGTAACCGGTAAAATTGAATTGGTTGTATAGCGCATAACAAAAAAAGAATCTGTGTAATAAATAATGCTTGTATCTAACTGAACCATCTGGTAACCACTAATAAAGAGTTTGCCATCAGGTAACATAGCTGCAGAACGGCAGGTAAGCGAATCACCAAAATCTGTTGTAACCAGGCTTCCGTTATCGCCAAAATCCACATCAGCTATTCCGTCGCTTGTAAACCGTGCCAGCATTGGTTTATGAAAACTATATATATCGGTATAATCACCTGCAATAACAATCTTTCCATCAGGCTGTACCATTAATTTTTTTGGATCTGCTGATGCATTATCAAACTGCAGGGTTGCCTTACCATTTGTACCAAAGCTGTTATCAATGCTGCCATCCATATTGTATCTTATAACAGCGGTTTTAAAATTGTTTTGATATTGCGAGTTATAATCATAACGGCCGGCAGCTAAAATTCTGCCATCAGGCAAAAGAGAAATGCTGCTTATATATTCACTCATGTGTGTTATGTCAGTTAACACAACACCATTATTACCAAAGCTTGCATCAGGCAATCCGTTGCTCCAAAATCTTGCCATCATAAAGTTATTTGTTCCAAGGCCCTGGCCTGCAATAACAATTCGTCCGTCAGGTTGTACAGCAACATCAAACCCTATATAAACAGATGAAAGTATTGTATAACCCGTACCTGCAAAGCTTTGATCAAATTGGCCATTAGATAAAAACCTTGCTGTTAACGCATACAAGCCATCCGCATTACCAGTCATAACAATCTTACCATCTGGCTGTAGCGTTAAAGCATAACAATACGTATATCTTGTTCCCTGAAATTGCGGCTGCAATAGTCCGTTTGTACCAAATGAAGAATCAAGTTCACCATTAGGCTGATATCTTGCCAGCATAACAGTTCCTAAAAAACCTCCTGCCAATATCTTACCGTCAGGCAACACAACAAGGCTTTGAATACTGCCGCCATATAAGGTAATAACTTTACCATGTATGCCAAATGATGAATCAACAGTTCCATCAGCATTGAAGCGCACTATGCAATAACCTGCATCATAAATACTTTCTCCACCACGACCACCTACGAGAATTTTACCATCTGGCTGTATTGCCATTGCAGAAGAAATGCCGCCGCCTGTACGCAATGCGGCTTTGCCATTGCAATAAAAATTACAATCTAATTTAAGGGACTGACTAAAAGAGGAAACGGTAATAAAAACAAATAGTAACGCGGATATTGGTTTCATATATGGATTTCAAAATTTGCAAGTGAAAACAGATACTAATACAATACTGTATTATTCAGCATCAAAGCACTTACTAAACTGATACCCATGTCAAACTCACAATAAAAAGTAGTGAGCTTATAAGATACTGAATTTTAAAACGAAGGCTGCTTTCTTTCCTTATGTAAACATATTAAAGTATATTCTGTTAAAGCAGCATTAAATATTTTTGGGATATTAAAATGAACGACTGCGTATTTAGCTGTTATAATTTTTAAAACACTTATGGAAAATATTTATCCTTGCATCAATGTAGATAAGCCTTTAATGTGAAAGAAAAAAACCTGCATTATGCCACAGACCAGCAATTGCTGGATGAGTTTTATGAACATGGCAATAGTAATTTGCTTGGTGTTTTATTACAGCGGTACACGCTGCTGCTGCTTGGTGTTTGCATGAAGTATTTAAAGAATGAAGAAGCCGCCAAAGATGCAGTGCAACAGATTTTTTTAAAAGTGATCAATGAACTAAAGCGTTATAAAGTACAATATTTTAAAAGCTGGCTATACATGATTGCAAAGAATTACTGTTTGATGCAATTGCGTAACAAAACGCATCATGTTGCAATTGAAACACATGAAAATTTACCTGTTGATGAAGTGCCGCCTTTGCAGCATTCAGAAAAAGAAGAACTTTTAACTTTAATGGAAATTTGTTTGCCGCTTTTAAATAAAGAACAGCAAAAAAGCATACAATTATTTTATATTGAAAAGAAAAATTATAACCAGATAAGTAGTGAAACCGGTTATAGCATTATGCAGGTAAAGAGTTATATTCAAAATGGTAAACGCAATCTTAAATTAATGATTGAGAAAAAACTGAAGCAGCAATAATGGAAGATTTAAACAATATATGGAATGATGAAGATGAGTTGAATGAAGAGCAATTGCTGAATTATATAAAAGGTAATTCAACAGATGAAGAACAGCATGTTGTTGAAAAGCAAATGAATGATTCATCTTTAGTAAATGATGCAGTAGAGGGCTTGCAGCAGTTTTCTTCAACCGGCAAAATGAACAGCTATGTTCAGCAGATAAACATGCAGCTTAAGCAACAGTTACATTCTAAAAAGAAAAATAAAAACAGGTTCTATCCAACAAATACTTCGTGGCAAATTATTGCTGTAGTTATTATTATTGTTTTATGCCTTGTTGGTTATGCAATTATTGAAATGATAAGAAAGTAATTACAGATCAAGTAAGAAGTTCATCTTTAAACTTAACACTACCAACTACCAATACTTATATCCTGTTAACCTTGCATATTCAATCTTGGCTACGCATAACTGGTATTCATATTGAAGTTCAGTTAATAAAACGCGTTGCAGGTTAACGGCTGCATCTGTAATGTCAGTATTTAATCCAATGCCATTTAAATAACGGCTTGATGCAATTTGTTCAGCAGAAGTTGCTGTTGCAATCTGCGATGGCATGTGGCTTATCTTATCTGCGTTCGTTTGTATATCATCAAGTGCCTGCTGAATATTTTTCTGATACTCATTATTAAGTGTTTCCTGTGCTAACTGGTTTTGCTTAACCTGCGATTCTGCAATGCTTATCTGCTTTTTTGTTTTTGCATTATAAATAGGCAGCTTTAAAGTAGCACCAGCAGCATAATTTAACTTCGGAGTGTTCACATCGGGTATATAACCATTTTTAAAACCAGTATTAGCGTTAAGCGAAACATAAGGCTTATCAGTTAACCTTGTTATGGCCAAACTTGCCTGTGCCTGTTGCACCCTGTCTTGTAATAAAATAAAATCAGGGATACTTGTTTTTGCATCAACCAACGCATCTGTAACAGGTTTAATGGTGATATTAAAATCAAAAGTATTATCGCTGATTGATGTGTCGCCGGCTGTATATTTTAATAGAGCAAGCTGCTTTTGCAGACTATTTATAAGATCTGACCTGCGGTTGGTTTCAACATCAATTTGTGATTGCAGATTTAAAACATCCAGCTTAATTGCATCACCATTTTTTAATTTGTTGGCTGCAACATTCAAATTGGTATTAAGATAATTTAAAACACTGTCTTCCACACTAATTGCTTTTCTTAAATAAACAATGTTGTAATACACTGTTGATACCTGGCTGGCCAATTGTGTTTGAACGTTAAGCACATTATCAATTGAATATTTAAGATCAGATTTTGCTCTTTCTATATTCGCCTTTAATCTTCCAAAATCAAACAAAACAAATTCTGCACCTACGTTTGCATTTACATTGTTAACCGGCGCAAACTGAAAGCTTTCAGTATGGCCATTTACTTCAAGCGGTAACGTAATTTTTGGCTGTAAATATTCATAAGTTCCATTCACATCAACCGTTGGTTGATTGGTTTTTGCAAGATTTAAACTTTCCTGTGCTATCTCAATCTG
>CAZZXW010000306.1:0-4241 GCA_964658095.1 uncultured Parafilimonas sp.
ATTAAATATTTGCTTTAAGCGGTCAATAGCAAGTTGCTCGCATTCATCAACAACTTCACAACCACCATAATAACGACGGCCGGGGTAACCTTCAGCATACTTATTCGTCATTACATTACCCATTGCCTGAATGGTTTGAAGGCTTGTAAAATTTTCACTAGCAATTAATTCAATACCGCTACGCTGGCGTTTTAATTCTTTATTTATCAGATTAAATACAACAGTATCTTTTTGCATGAAACGAATTTCAGCAAATGTATAAACTGAAACAAACTAAAAATTTTTTAAGTGATACTTGTGGAAATTTATAGAAGTTTATAAACCTTTCCCGGTAAGCCTGCAATTACGTTCTGCAATTCTAAATTCAATATTGCAGCAGCAACAGAACTGCTGCTAAGGCTACTGCGTATATTGATCTCATCAATATGCGTGGTTTCTTTTTCTTTTAAAATGCTAAGAATGATTTTTTCGTCATCACTTAATTCAATAAATAATTCTTTCTGCTGTTTCTTGTTGATTTTTTTTGATTGCCAGCCTAAGCTTTGAGCAAGCTCTTTTGCATCAGTAAATAAAACTGCTTTATTGTTTTGAATAAGATAATTACAGCCTGCACTTTTTAAATCAGTTGTTCTGCCAGGCAAAGCAAACACATCCCGATTATAATTATTGGCAAGTTCTGCAGTTATCATACTGCCGCCTTTAATGGCAGTTTCAATAACAACAGTTGCATCAGCCATGCCTGCGACAATACGATTACGTTTTGGAAAATTATGTTTATCCGGTGCATCGCCGTTGCGAAATTCAGTAAGCAATCCGCCTCGCTGTACTATTTCTTTAGCCAGAGTTTTATGCTGATGAGGATAAATTGTATGCAAACCATGTGCAAGGACAGCAACAGTCTCAAGTTCATTTTGTAAGGCAGTTTTGTGTGCGATTGCATCAATACCAAAAGCAAGACCGCTTACTATTAGTACATTCAATTCACTTAACTCGCTTATTAATTTTTCTGTTACTTGCTTGCCATAATCTGTATTACTTCTTGTGCCAACAATGCTTATAATCTTTGACGCATTTAAATTTGCATTGCCCTTATAGTACAACATTGATGGCGGATCATAACAGTTTAATAACCGCTTTGGATAACTTTCACTTGATATAAAAACAGGTTGCACTTTATATTTCTCAATAAACTTTATTTCATCTTCCGCAGTTTTAAAATCTTCAAATGCTTTTATACTTTTTGCTTTGATTAAACCGATGCTTTCAATATTGCTTAAATCTTTTTCTTTTGCCTTGAAAATATTTTCTGCTGTATTGAAATGTTCAATCAGAGTTTTAACAGGCACACATCCCACATTTGGAACAAGCGTTAAAGCAATTTGATATAGTAAGTCATTGGTCATTTATCGAATTAAAAATAAAAAGTGAAAATAAAAAAGCAGCCTGAATTTTTCAAGCTGCTTTTAAACTTTAAATGCATTAATTATTTAAGTTCAAAAATCACATTTACATTCATTTCAATTTTTATTTTTTTAAAGTCAACATTCATTGGTGCAGCTGCCTGATCGGTAGCAATACCGGCAACTTTACTTTGCAAAGCATACATTACTCTTGGCTGTGGGTAATCACTGCTTTCATTAGGATCGTTGATAGTTAACGCATCACCTACATTATCACCTAAAGCAGATGCTAAATAAACAGCTTCTTCTTTTGCGTTTTTTACGGCCTGCATCTTTAACTGCTTTTTTATTGAATCAAGCTTGCTGTGAGATGTGCGGCTGACATTAAAATTTTGCGTTGCTTCATCGTCTAATTTATCAACCAGCTTATCCATATCATCAACAGATTTTAATTTTACTTCGTATGTAATGCCTGCTTTTAGATCCGGGTTCTTCTTTTTATTTTTTTGATACCACCAGTAATTTCCATCCCAGCCAGAATAGCTTTGCACCACAACATCTGTATCAGCAACATTCATACTTTTTACAGCTTCAAGAAACTGGTTGCGTATGGTTTCTATGTCTACTTTGTCTCCATTCTTTTTATTGTATTCACGCAATTCAATATCAACATAAATTTCATCAGGCGTAATTTCTAATTCTGAATGGCCATTTACATTTATTGTACGTTGCTTAATTGTGTTATCAGTTGTTTGTGCATGTGCAATCATCAAACATAAAACTGCAAAAAGCGCTAAAATTGTTTTCTTCATTGTTATTATTTCTTTTAAGATGAGCTTACTTAAATTTTGCATCAACTCAATGTTCAATTAACAAGGTTTTATTAATAATTAAGAACCACTAAAAAAAGCTTTTAATTCGCTTGCATCATCAGGCTTCATTTTACCACCGAGAATTAAACGCACCTGCCTTCTTCTTAAAGCACCTTCATACAATAGATTCTCCTGTTCAGTTTCAGGTATAACGCCGGGCACAGGCCGTGGTTTGTTATTAGGATCAAGCGCCACAAATGTTAAGTATGCTTCATTACTTTCATAACGATATTGATGCAGGTTATCTTCTCCCCAAACCTTTAAATAAATCTCCATGGAAGTATTAAATGCTCTTGTAATGCTTGATTCAATTCTTACCACATTACCAAGCTTGATAGGATTTTTAAAACTGATATTGTCAACACTCGCTGTCATGCAGGGAGCATTGCAATGCTTCACCGCAGTCATCGCACCGGCAATATCCATCCAGTACATTAACCTGCCACCCATAAGATTTCCAAATACATTTGTATCGTTGGGCAATACAATCTCATTCATCACTGTAAAACTTTCACTTACCTTTTTCGGTTGCATAAAAATTTTTGGCAAATATAGCAAGCATGTTGTGGCATAACTGCAATAAAAAAGCTCCCGGTTAAAGGAGCTTTGTATGTAAAGTTTACACTTTATTGTTTACTGCTTCCGCCCGGTTTTGAGGTGCCGGTTGATTTAGGTTTATTATAATTATCCAATGCTTTTTGCAATTGGTTTTTTATTCCTGTTGCATATTTGTTTTCATCCGAAGTTGCGTCAGGATATAACGATGCCATTTCAGTAGCAATGTCAATTCCTTTCTTGTAATTATCAACTTTAGAATTTTGTTTATCGTATTGAGCATAATACACTAACAGGTAAGCATCATTTCTAAACATAATCTGCTTGGCAGAAACTGCTGTATCCTTTGCTTCAAATTGATTTTGCGCAGTAATTGCAGGAATTGCTAAACCTCTTGATGTATCCCTGTCAGAAAATTTTGCATAACGAACCCTGAAAGAATACGGCTGCGGTTTATCAGGATAAGTTGAAGCATAAGCCTGAAGCACAGAATCTCCTTTTAAAAATTTGGTTGAATCAAATGTGCTGGTTGTATCTGCCTGCGCAGCATCTGCAATTGACTTACCCATATTAAAGAATTGTGTTTCTGAAAGTTTGGTGCCTAAACCCTGCATCGCTTTTATCAATTGCAATTGCATTCCATAATTATGTGTGCTTGCAGCTATTTGAGAAGCTTTGTTTAGATAATCATTCTGATTTTCTTTAACTGTATCTAACATAACTGCCTTTTGTAAATAGATTCCTGCGCTATCACTTGTTTCAGGAAATTTTGCTAACACAGTTCCTGCAAAAGCATAATCTGCAGGTTGAAAATCTGATGTATCACCACTGGCAAAATATTTTTGTATATATGATCTTGCCTGTAAAGAATCCCCTAACCTATCATAATCGTATGCGTATAGAACATTAATTCTTGCATAATTTGCACAACCACTTGTTTCCATTGTTTTAGCTTGTTGTAATGATTCCTGGTATTTACCAGCACGAAATAAGTAATCACCAACAAAAAACTCTGTAGCACAATCTTTATCCGCATTAGCAACAAACTTATCAAGATATTCTTTGGCTGCGTTTACGTCCTTTTCAGAATAATATAAAAAGTAAGCGAGATAAACAGGTGCATAAGCTGGATCAGCTGTAATTGCTTTACCATACCATTCATCCATAGATTCTTTATTACGCTGGCTTTCATAAATTTTTCCTGTTCTATAATATGCTTTTGCATATTGCGGGTTAATAGTTGTTGCCTGCTGAAATGCAGTAACCGCTTCACCACCATGATCACCACCTAACTTCAAATAGCATATTCCAAGATTAACATCTATGTCAGGATCTTTTGGATTGATAGTAGCAGCCTGTTTTAATTTATCAATACCATAATTAGGATCGCCTTGTGTACTGCTACCGGCAGCCA
>CAZZXW010000307.1:0-4236 GCA_964658095.1 uncultured Parafilimonas sp.
GGTTGTCCGCAGGCGATGATTTTTGCGGCCTGCGCAATAAGGCGTTTTCAGCAAATGAAACACTTACTTATCAAATATTTTATTCAGTGATTGGCTTATATATAAGTGCCGGCACAGCTACATTTTCTAACAGGCTTGAGCGTTTAGATAATAAAACGGTTTATCATGTAGTTGGTTTAGGCACTTCAAACTCAAGCTACGACTGGATTTTTAAAGTAAGAGACCGGTATGAAAGTTATTTTGATACCACTTACCTGCAGCCATTAAAATTTATACGTAGTGTGGATGAAGGCGGCTATAAAAAAACAGAGAATGTAATATTCAACCAGCAAACAAATACTGCAACAACACTTAAAGGTGAATATAAAGTACCTAACTGTGTGCAGGATGTTTTAAGCTCTATTTATTATGCCCGCAATATTGATTTTAATAAGTATAAAGTAAATGATAAGATACCGTTTTCAATGTTCCTGGATAATGAAGTTTATAACCTTTACATACGTTATTTGGGTAAAGAAGATATTAAAACCAAGTATGGAAAGTTTCATGCAATTAAGTTTAAACCATTGCTTGTAAAAGGAACTATTTTTGAAGGCGGTGAAAAAATGCAGGTTTGGGTAAGTGATGATCCTAATCACATTCCGTTACGTATAGAAAGCCCGATTGCGGTTGGCAGTATTAAAGTTGACATGATGGGTTATACCAATCTGCGCTATCCATTATATTCTAAAATCAGCGTGCGATAATTGTATAAGCTTTGTTGTAAGATAACATTATTGCTCACTGATAATTATACAAAGCTCTGTACTTGTTAAACCGTTGTTCATATTTAAATTCCTACTTCTTTCTATACTTGCTATCAATATATTTTGTGATTGTGTACATATAGTTTTGCTTCCGCCGCTTTCATATCTTTCTTTTGCAGGGTTTGTTCCTACATCAAGTGTATTTGAAATGCCAATAGAAGGCCAGGCATCAATAATATTCCAGAAAGCTGGTTGTTTAGAAAGATAGTAGCTCTTATCATTCAATGTTGTTGTTCCTGCCGGGTTGATAGAGCCTTTAATGTTATTACCATAATTAAAATGATTGGTTCCATTTAAAATAAAACTTCCTTTATTTGTTACTTCATTACCTATAATATTTTGTTTGCTTGTAAGCGGATATTTATAATCATGCTGTATCTGTATTCCATAAAGTTCTGAGCGGTTTCTAAAAAACGTGTTGTAAGGCCCTGAGGCACCCCAGTAATCATCTACAAAAATGTTTTGAACAATATTGCCTTCAAACAAATTTGAGTAAGCATAATAACCGTGCAGCGACAAATCGCCAATTTTATCTCTTGGCACTTCTGTTGTGCTTTTTGTATCGAAGGAATAATTATAACCAAACACATTACCGTTTGCACCTTCATGTGCAATCATAGCGTGCCTTAATGTATGCAGAATATTATTTTCAATGCGGCAATCACTTGTATAGTTGCATACTTCAACGCCATATCCACATCCATCGCCACCGTAATCAAAAGCATCATGAAAATAAGAACCTGAAACAGTTATATGGCTTGAGTTGCCCATATAAACATGTGACCTTTGGCATTCTTCACTTTCAACACCCGTAACCCAGCAATTGCTTACATAAGAAAAATAAATACTGCTGTATTTATTACTGGTTGTTGAGTTGGCCAGCCGCAATATTTTTAAACATTCCACACCTATGTTTTGTTTTACAGTAACAGGCCGCACTTGTGGTTTAAGCGTTGCATCATAAGTTATGTGCAATGGTGCATCAATAGTTAAAGCAGTTCCATTTATAGCAGTTATCTTTATAATCTGTCCAACATCATAACCTGTGTCACCTTTAGCATGAGCATTCCAGGCTCCGTTTGTTTCGCGCATTTCTGCAAAACCATTAACAGCAAAACCTGAAATATTAGATACTTTAATTACTGTTGATCCTTTCTTATATCCTGAAGTAACCGAAACAAACGAACTTTTTTGAGTAGTAGTTGCTGCTATACCACTACCTTCTCCGCTGCTGAATTTTAAAACAGAAGCAATACCATCACCCCTTAAAATTGTATTGCCATTTAATAACAATTTAGAACTGATCAGATAAGTGCCGGCCGGAAAATAAACCACATGCATTTGAGTAGTTGAGTTAATGGCATTATTTATTGCAGTGTAATCATCGTGTACTCCATCTGCTTTAGCACCAAAGTCTTTTACGTTTTTGATTAATGTTGGTTGTGGAATAGTGCCTGTGTAACCAGCTTTTGACCAATTTATACGTAACGAATCAGGAATTACCTGGGCTTGAATTTTTTGACATAAAAAAATAAGCAGGATGGGAAAAAAATACATTTTTCTCATAGAGGCAGATTAAAAAAAGGGATTAAAAACTTGTACGATTAGTTTTGTCGCAACGAATGTAACAAACGCTTTAAAAGTTCAAAAAAAAATATTGAACATAATATGATAGCCAAAGCAAATGCTTTAGATTATTTATCCGGATTAATGAGCCGTTAGACCAGCTTTTTCTTAACAAGATATTCCGCAATTTGTATTGCATTAGTAGCAGCGCCTTTGCGTAAATTATCACTTACTATCCATAAGTTTAAAGTATTCGGCCTTGTTTCATCACGTCTTATTCTGCCCACAAATACTTCATCTTTTTCATGTGCCCATAAAGGCATTGGATAAACCTGTTCTGCAAGATCATCCTGCACAATCACACCCGGTGCAGCTTTTAAAATTTCAATTACATCTTTAATATCAAATGCATTTGCAAACTCAACGTTTACGCTTTCGCTATGGCCACCAATAACAGGAATGCGTACTGTGGTTGCAGTAACAAGTATATTATCATCACGCATAATTTTCCTGGTTTCATTCACCATTTTCATTTCTTCCTTTGTATAACCACTTTCAAGAAATACATCTATCTGCGGAATTGCATTTAAATCAATTTGATATTTATATGCCATTGGCCCGTCAGTAATGCCTTTTCTTTCATTAAATAGCTGGTCAACCGCTTTCTTACCAGTGCCACTTACACTTTGATAAGTGCTAACTACAATCCGGTTTATTTTATATTGTTTATGTAAAGAATTTAAGGCAACCACCATTTGTATGGTTGAGCAATTAGGGTTGGCAATTATTTTATCTTCAGCAGTTAATACATCAGCATTAATTTCAGGTACAACTAATTTTTTAGTTGTATCCATGCGCCATGCACTTGAGTTATCAATTACTGTAATTCCGGATTCTGCAAACTTTGGTGCCAATTCAAGTGATGTTGCGCCGCCTGCAGAAAACAACGCCAGTGCAGGTTTTGCGGCAATGGCATCTTTATAAGAAACAACTTTATATTTTTTTTGTTTGAACTCGATTTCTTTACCAATCGAACGTTCGCTGGCAACAGCCAATAACTCTGTAACGCGAAAATTTCTTTCTGCCAATACCTGTAACATTTTAGAGCCAACCAAACCGGTTGCGCCAACCACGGCAACTTTCATAATTCTGTTTTTAAATAATTAAAAAGCCTTCCGTTTGTGGAAGGCTTTAAGTTTATAGTTTCAACATACAAACATTACAAACCTTCTGTAATAAGAATTTTTTTTGCACGCTTTGTATATCTAATCATCTTCATAATTGCTGTGCGAAAATAATATCACGTTAACTATAAAAAAAATTGTTTACATATTTACTCTTACAATATCCGGCTTATACAGTTTATCAGCCGGCTGCACATTTAAAGACGAGCTTTAGATATGATCAAATTAATTTCATCTAAACTCGCATGTTAATAAACCTAACCTCATTCAAAAATTATCAACAACACAAATTAACAAGTGCTTTGTAAATTTTTTTAATCCATATTCGTTTCAGTTTTACTTATTACAACACCATGCAAAAACTCCTGTTTGTATTTCTTTGTACAATACTGCTTACATCAGCACATGCACAGGCACCTTATGATCGTGCCATTGGTTTAAAATTTCCAGGTGGCTTTTCTGCAACGTATAAACAATTTGTAACCGACACTCACAACATAGAAGCCCAGGTTACTTTATGGCATAAAGGCTTTCGTGCCTCCGGTTTGTACGAGTTTAATTTTTATGCGTTTGATGAAGTGCCGCAACTCTCCTGGTTTGTTGGCCCAGGTGCACATCTTGGCTTTTGGAAAAGTGCTTATAAAGACAGTTATAACTCCAACATAGATTTAGGTATTGAT
>CAZZXW010000308.1:0-4222 GCA_964658095.1 uncultured Parafilimonas sp.
AAAAATACGGTGCAGATGTTTTAACGCTTGAACTGGACGTTACAAATAATGAACAGGTAAAGACGGCCGTAACGCAGGCATATAATCATTTCGGCAGGCTTGATATTGTGCTTAACAATGCCGGGTATTCTTTGGTTGGCACCATAGAAGAGTCTGCTGCTGAAGATGTGAAGGCAATGTACGATACCAATATTTTTGGTGCGCTGGCAGTTATACAGGCAGCGCTGCCGTTGCTGCGTAAGCAGGGCGGCGGGCATATAATCGGCACCTCCAGCAATCTCGGCCATGTTGTGCTGCCTGTGATCGGTTATTATTGCTCTTCAAAATGGGCATTTGAAGCCATACATGAAAGCCTTGCTTTGGAAGTAAAACCTTTCGGCATTAAAGTAACCATCATCGAACCCGGCGCTTATGCCACAGAGTTTGCCAGCCAGGAGTCTTTAAAGTTTGCAGAAGGCATGGACATCTATGGTGGCTTTAAAAAGCAGTTTGCAGACAGGCTGAAAGATATGGAAAGAGGCGATCCTGGAGCAACTCCCGAAGCATTGTTTAAAATGGTAGATGCCGAAAATCCACCATTGCGTTTCTTCCTCGGTAGTCATAATTTGCCATGGGTAAAAAAAGCTTATGAAGAGCGTTTGGCAGAGTGGGAAAAATGGAACGATGTTTCCAGCGCAGCACAGGGAAGCGCCCAGCCGGCGTACCTTTAAAAAGAACCAGCTTAACTTCGTAAGCTATAAGAGTTTTATAAAGATTAATTATAACCGGTAAGCAGCAACTTGCCGGTTATAATTTGTTTTAAATGATCAACATGAAACAAAAAGAAAATAAGCCGTATAATTTTAATTCACTATCAGAAGCGGCCAGGGCCTTTGGGCTGCCGGAGCCTCAGCATCCGCTGGTATGCTTGCTGGGTGCGGAAAGTACACAGGTTATTGAAAACAAAGTTCCGCAATCGCATGTACTTAAGTTTTATAAAATATCGTATAAGCCAAGGCTTAGCGGCAGGGTAAAGTACGGGCAGCATTATTATGATTTTGATGAAGGTGGTTTGCTGTTTGCCGCTCCGGGCCAGGTAATAGGCGGCAACGAAGAGCATGGCGGCGTATGCTCATCCTACACATTGCTGATACATCCCGATTTTTTCCTCACCTATCCGTTGGCAAAAAAGATAAAGCAATATGGCTTCTTTTCTTATTCGGCTAATGAGGCGCTTCATTTATCTGATAAAGAAAAGGAAACCATCATTTCCATTTTTAAAATCATTGAAGAAGAACTGAATAGCAGGATAGATGATTTTAGCCATGATGTAATTATCTCTCAGATTGAGTTGTTATTAAATTATGCGAATCGTTTTTATAAGAGGCAGTTCATCACCCGTAAAACACTAAGCAGCGACCTGCTGCAAAAGCTGGAAGAAATACTGGATGAATATTTCAACAACGATCGTTCTGTTAGCCAGGGCATACCAACGGTACATTATCTCTCAGAACAACTGCATATTTCCCCCAGTTATTTAAGCGATATGCTTCGTTCACTCACCGGGCAGAATGCACAGCAGCACATTCACCATAAATTAATAGAAAAAGCAAAAGAAAAACTATCCACTACCAGCCTTTCCGTAAGCGAAGTGGCCTACGAGCTTGGGTTTGAGCATCCGCAATCTTTTAGTAAGTTGTTTAAAACAAAAACCCGCCAATCACCCTTGGAGTTCAGGCAGTCTTTTAATTAAGAAATGAATCTATACAAAACAAAACACGCACTGCTAACATGGTTTTTAAGTTATAAGGTACTGACGACAAAAGTCTATCTTTAGTTTTTCAATTTGGCTTTAGTTACGGGTTAGGCTAATGTTTGTGATCCACTACAACACAAAACTTTAAATCGTTAGCGCAATTTAAAAATTACACTTCCCAAAGGAAATTATATTAGCTAATGAGCAATCAACTTCTTATCAATTTTATTAAAAGCAACATTCCAAACATCCAGGTAACAAAAGAGGCTTTGGAAATAATTACCGGTGTATTTGAGGAAATTACATTTGAAAAGAATGAGTTTTTATTAAAGCAGGGCAAGGTTAGCGATTACTATTACCTGGCTGAGGGATTTGTAAGAGCATATACTTATGATACGAATGGTAACGAGATAACTACATATTTCTATTCTAAAGATCACGTTATTTTTGAGGCAGCTTCATTTTTCCTTCACATCCCTTCAACAGAATATATACAGGCAATAACGCCTTGCAAAGTGTTTGCCATAACATTTGAAAAATTAAATACGCTTTTCCACGAGGTGCCTGAATTTAGAGAGTTTGCAAGGGCAATGCTGGTAAGAGAGTTTGTTGCATATAAACAAAGAACACTATCTATGATTAATAAAAGTGCAGAAGAACGTTACGCAAACCTTATTGCTGCCAACAGTGAAATATTCCAGTATGCACAGCTAAAAAATATCGCATCTTATCTTGGAATCACGGACACTTCTTTAAGCAGGATCAGGAAAGAGTTTGCAAAAAAGTAGTTTTAATTCTTGCCATTTGACAATTCATTTCTTATCAATTGACAGGCATATTCAGTAAATAAATCGGGTGGTTTGCATTGTAATTAAAAAATAATACAATGCAAAATTTACCATTTTATGTGTACCTTATTTTTGGTGCAACAGTAGTTACAGCCATTTGGCTTTTTTTAAAAGCAACCCATTACTCAAAGCCATTCCTTGTCGTGATGCTTTCGTGGATTTCAGTGCAATCAATACTTGCGATTAGTGGTTTTTACAATAACCCTAAAACCATGACGGCAAGGTTTCCGCTATTGGTTTTACCTGCATTGCTTTTTCTTATCTATAGGTTTTCTACAAAAAAAGGAAGAGCATTTATTGACAGTTTAGATTTGCCGACACTTACACTTATCAGCACAGTACGATTGTTTGTAGAATTAGTTTTATTTTTTTTGCTGATACACAAAACCATTCCGGTAGCAATGACATTTGACGGCAGAAACTTTGATATATTTTCAGGTGTTACAGCCCCGGTTGTCTTCTATTTTGGATTTGTTAAAAAGACCTTGAGTAACAAGGTTATGCTAATCTGGAATTTTATTTGTCTTGCGTTGTTAATTAATGTTGTATCAAATGCTGTGTTATCTTTACCGGGGTTATATCAAAAATTTGTCTTTGAACGCCCAAACATAGCTCTTGGATTTTTCCCTTTTAATTTATTGCCGGCATTTCTTGTTCCATCCGTTTTGTTTTCTATGCTTGCTTCCATAAGGTTACTTACAAAACAAATAAAGAAAGTAAAGCTGAATTAAAAGCGAATGTGAATTAGAGAAACTTCACACCACGTCCTCCTCCCGAAACGTACATATGCGAACACGACATAGTAACAATTGCCTGCATGCCCTGCGAACGTATTCCCGGCAAGAAATTATTTGAACTTATTTGTACTTGCTTGGTGGAACATGAACCAGGGCGTGGGATCAAAAAAGTTGTATCGGCGCAACGGCAAGACACTTTTGGGCACACGCTTTATAGCCGTGTTTTCTTCGTACCATGTTCGTACCACCTTCGTCTCACCCTGCCACTGCAGCGAACATGGTACAGTAATGAAGCGAACATGGTACGAATAAAATGTTATGTGTAGTAACAGCAAAGGGTTGCAATCTTAACTTATCACCCAGTTAATAGTATCTTTTAACTAAACAAAAAAGCAATTTCCTGTCCAGGCAGGGTCTTCATTGCATTGCTATTGTGGCGCAGTATAAAAGCTGCGTTTCTATCGCAGCAAAGTCTTCACTGCATAACTTTTACTGGTCTGCATTGTCTCTTTGCTAGCGCATGATACGTTGAATGTTCCGCCGCATCTTCTTTCGTAGCAATGTTTCCAGTGTGTAACTGTTGAACTTCCTGCGCATTAATGTTTATAGATTATTGTTTAGGGTATGTTATTTGGTAAGTATCTTAAAACTTATTATGTCAGAAAAAATTAAAAAGCAGTTTGGTATTTGGCTGGATTCACAACAGGCAACAGTTATAGGTAACGGGCCTAACGGGTTTGCAGTGCTTGGTACCGCCAGCAAAGAAAGTATAGGTGGCAACTCGAGTGAGAAAGCGGCGCATAATCTTTCAAAAACTTTACAACATAAATTTTATAAAGAAATAACGGCGTTTATGCCTAATGCTGATGAGGTGCTGGTTACGGGAACAGGTAAAGAACAGG
>CAZZXW010000309.1:0-4219 GCA_964658095.1 uncultured Parafilimonas sp.
TACAGTAAAACGTACGGGCAAAATTGCATCTATTAAGGTAGGTGAAGGTTTGGTTGGCCGTGTTATAAACACGTTGGGCGATCCTATTGATGGCAAAGGCCCCATTACTGGTGAATTGTTTGAGATGCCGCTTGAACGTAAAGCACCCGGTGTTATTTACCGTGAACCGGTGAAAGAGCCTTTGCAAACAGGTATCAAGGCTATTGATGCAATGATTCCTATTGGGCGCGGCCAGCGTGAGTTGGTTATTGGTGACAGGCAAACCGGTAAGTCGGCTATTTGTATTGATACTATCATCAATCAAAAAGAATTTTACGCAGCAGGCAAACCTGTTTATTGTATATATGTTGCAATTGGTCAAAAAGCATCCACTATTGCGGGTGTGATGAAAACACTCGAGGATAACGGTGCACTTGCTTATACAACTATTGTTGCAGCTTCTGCAAGCGATCCTGCACCACAACAATTCTATGCGCCATTTGCCGGTGCTGCTATAGGCGAGTTCTTTCGTGATACCGGCAGACCTGCATTAATTATTTATGATGATCTTTCAAAGCAGGCAGTTGCTTACCGTGAAGTATCATTGTTACTAAGAAGACCTCCGGGCCGCGAAGCATACCCCGGTGATGTATTTTATCTGCACAGCCGTTTGCTTGAACGCGCTGCAAAAGTTATCAGCAATGATAAAGTAGCAAGTGAAATGAATGATCTGCCTGACAATATCAGGCACCTTGTAAAAGGCGGTGGTTCGTTAACTGCTTTGCCGATCATTGAAACGCAGGCCGGTGATGTATCAGCTTATATTCCAACCAATGTTATTTCCATTACGGATGGCCAGATATTTTTAGAAGGAAATTTATTTAATTCAGGCATTCGTCCTGCTATCAACGTTGGGATATCTGTAAGCCGTGTGGGTGGTAACGCGCAGATCAAATCAATGAAAAAAGTGGCAGGTACATTAAAGCTTGACCAGGCCTTATATCGTGAACTGGAAGCCTTCGCAAAATTCGGCGGCGATCTTGATGCAGCCACAAAATCTGTAATTGACAAAGGTGCACGTAACGTGGAAATTTTAAAACAGCCGCAGTATTCTCCAATGGCTGTTGAAAAACAGGTTGCTATAATTTATTTGGGAACCCAGGGTTTGTTGCGTGAAGTTGCCATAAAAAATGTGATACCATTCCAGGAGCATTTTTTAATGGAAATGGACAACAAGTTGCCAAATGTAATGGCTGAATTTAAGAAAGGGAATTTACCTGAAGACGGCTTAAAGCAAATGGTTGACTTGGCAAAAAGCTTAATGCCACAGTATAAATAAACAAACGATTTCTTAATAACAACACACATTACGGCTCTTTAACAAGGGCCGTTTTTGTTTTGGGCACACTGATTAATCTAAAAAATCTTCACCATCTTTTTTGGCGTGCTTAGTAAATGCTTTTTCAATTGCGCCGCCAAACATTGGAAATTTACTCTTGGCAAAATCTTTAACTATCGTAATGGCCTGCCAGGCTTGCTTGTCATTTAAACCAGCTTCAGCTTTTAGTTTGTCTATTAATTCCTGCATAAAATTTAAGTGAGATTATAGGATCAAAATTGATGATGTAAATATAGCAACAACTGTTTAATTCAAAACATACCTGCACTTCAACATGCTGGATTGTATGAAGCAATGATGATTCAGCATTCCTACCATATACTGTTTAAACGTGCATATTCAATTTTAGTGAACATCATTTTATCAGCACATTCAATACTAATTTTTTTATATGGCTGTGATGGAAAAAATATTTCTGTCATAACAGATAGGCCGCTATCTGCAAATAGCTCAACAGAGCTTTCGTCTATAACCAATGAAATATTCATGCTATCAGCTTCTGATAAACGTGGCGCAACATGTTTAGCTGCAAAGCTTTTCCCAAAACCTGCTTTACCCGAATGTGTACGATCAATAAAATATTGATTGGAATTTTTATCATACCCTATAACTAATCTTTCATCAACATCATTTGAAAGCATGAAAGAAAAACTTTCGTGCTGTTTTAAATGTATTTTAATGTAACAGGGAAATTGTACACTCCCAATTTTTGACGCAAGGTTGAAATGATTAAAAGCCTGCACATCTTTTAAAATAACAGGTTTTTTTTCAATCTTATTTAAAGCGGTTTCGGGTTCTAATGCAAGAAACATATTTTCTCCAACATGTTTAATACTCAATGTTCTTGGTATCGTCATTGCACTTCGCCAATTTTTGGTAGGTACTTTATCAGCGTAATTCCAGTTACTCATCCACCCTAAAAATATTTTTTTATCATCTGTGTTGCTCCAGGTAACGCCTGCATAATCATCAGGTCCATAATCAATCCATTTTGTAGTTGTATCGCTTGTAGTAAATGTCTTTCCATTAAAATTGCCTGTAAAATATTGCGTGCCCGAACCGCCATTGGGTGCACCCGGGTTTATACTCACACTAACTATCCAAATTTTTTTACCATTATCATTTAATGCAAACAGGTCTGGGCATTCCCATACGCCGCCATGTGCGCCAACGTCTTTACCAAAATCACTTTCTTTATTCCATTCCTTTAAATCAGCAGAGGAGTAAAACGATACATGATCTTTAACCGCTAAAATCATAACCCATTTCTTTTCTTCTTCATACCATATAACTTTCGGATCGCGGAAATCTGTTATGCCGGGATTTTTAATAACAGGATTGCCCTTATACTTTATCCAAATGCTACCATTATCCAAGCTATAAGCAATGCTTTGGTTTTGAAAATTGTTGGCTCCTGCTTTTTCTCCAACCGGATCATGCTGTGTAAAGATGGCAACCAGCGGTGCCTTACCATTTTTACCAAACCCTGAAGTATTGGTTTTATCAACCACGGCACTGCCGGAAAAAATATAACCAATACTATCCGGGTATAAAGCAACCGGCTGCTCCTTCCAGTGAATCAAATCTTTACTAACTGCATGCCCCCAATGCATCGGCCCCCAAACGGTAGCACCGGGATAATACTGAAAGAACAAATGATACACACCATCATTATACACCATACCATTTGGATCGTTCATCCAATGCGCTTTTGGCGAAAAATGTATTTGCGGCCGGTATTGTTCATGATACAACTGTTGTGCATTAATATGCATTGCGATTGAATGCATGAACAGCAATGTAACCAGCCGTATTAATTTGTTTTTCATTACCAAACAATATTTAATTTAGCTATGAATCTAAATATAAAATTTGATAGTAAGAGGGTAGTAGTTTGTAATGAACTACCATGCACCATAGACTACTGTTTCAACAATAATTGGTGATGAAGAAGATAATGAAATAAATTTATAAAGTAGCAGTATTGCTCATTGCTACAATTGAGCATACTTTTTCATCGAGGCATTTTATTGAAGTTTCTAAGAGTTGCATGTATTGCCTGTTATGCGAATAATCTTCATCAGCTATCATGTTCATTACTGCCATTACAGTACTTAGCGGTCCGCGTATCTCGTGTGATTGTACGTGTGCGATTCTTTTCAAGGCTTCATTGCGCCCGTTAATTTCTTCAACACTTTTTTTAAGATAAGTTATAGTAATACTCAGTTCAAGAATGCTTGTTACCTGCCTTGACAATGCTTTTAAACATTCCAGTTGGTTGCTGTTGAGGTAATGCGTTTGCACATCCATAACACACAGCGTTCCTACATGTTGGCCGTCTGCACTTTTTAAAGAAGTGCCTGCATAATATTTTACGGAAGGCGGATTAATTACTAAAGGATTGGCGGTAAATCTTTCATCAAGCATGGCATCTTCCACCACCATTACCTCATCCCGCTGAATGGTATGCGTGCAAAAAGATGTATGACGTGGCATCTCGTTCACATCATAGCCGTGTTTTACGGTTATAAATTGTATGTCCTGGTCTAATAAGGTGATGAATGCTACAGGAACGCCGGTTATTTGAGCTGCAAGTGTTACTATATCCTGTAATTTTCCTGAGGCTTCGGGAAACTGCTTCAGATAACGTCTCATCGCTTTTAAGCGTAGTTTTTCCAATTGGTTTTTCTTTAAGATTTTGGATGTGTTGCCATTTGCAATAACGCAGGTTGTTGTTATTTGTTGCAGTTTTAGCCAATGTGATTTAAATCGAAAATTTTATGCATTACTTCTTTCAAATGGAAACACTAATTGTAGTTTCTATAAGTATATACCAATTGG
>CAZZXW010000310.1:0-4218 GCA_964658095.1 uncultured Parafilimonas sp.
ATGCGCAATTGTATCGGGCAACATGGTTCCGTAAGTTGTAAGCGAACAAGTGACATTTATATTTTCGTCAAACAAAGAATCCAGTTTTTGTACATCAAGCAAACCCATTGCAGCAGCAGGAATTTGTTTTACAGAATCTGAATAATGCAGCGTGCCGGTGTGTGGATAATTTTGGCCGGGTGTGTTTGTCATGCTGCGAATCATAACTGCAACAGCGCCATACTTTGCAACACGGCTTGCACCAGCAATTCTATACATAATATTCTTTCCATAAGTAGTAAATGTATTTACCAGCGTATCATCAAAAGGATTATTATAAAAAACGATCTTACCTTTTAAATCATTTTTTTTTGCTTCCAGTTCATCAAAATTATTTATCCGGATTAGTGGCGCCTGAATGCCATTAGTACCCGTGCCTACAGAGTTACCCAACGAAAGTATATTCAATGTATATTGCCCGTTGTTGTTTTTATCTTTATAAGTCACCTTGGCTTTATCTGTACCATCATGCACCCAATGCGGAACCATACATTGTTGCAACATAACATTGTCTGCTCCAGCATCTTTTAAAGCTTGTGCACCCCACTGTTCAGCAACATACATATGCGGTGAACCAGACAACCTTTGACCAATGTTTTTTGTTAAGTAATGAATGTTGTTATAAGATGCATTGCTGCTTAAAATATTTGCTGCTATTTTATGAATAAAAAGCGAATCATCATTTGTATTTTGTGCATAAGCAAACAGCGGAGCAAACAACATAAAGAATAAAAAATTTTTCATGCGAAGGCTTTTAGCGAAAATATCAGTTTCTGAAAGAAGTATAACTTTTTACTTGTATAATTAATATGTTGCTTTGTTGTGCACTTTTAAAAACATTTGATAACAATACATCTTACAAAATTTATTATGGATTTACAGCTTAAAAATAAAACAGCATTGGTAACCGGTTCAACTGCCGGCATTGGTTTGGCAATTGCAAAACTGTTGACTGCAGAAGGTGCATTAGTTTATATTAACGGAAGAACCCAGCAAAGAATAGATGCAGCCATTGAAGCGATAAAAAAAGATGTACCTGGTGCTCACATAAAAGGCATAGTTGCAGATTTCTCAAAGTTGAATGAAGTAAATAATCTGATTAAGGATTTGCCGGAAACAGACATACTTATTAATAATGTTGCTGTTTTTGAAGCCAAACCTTTTGTTGAGATTACGGATGAAGACTGGATGAAGTTTTATGAAGTGAATGTGCTTGGCGGAGTTCGCTTATCAAGACATTACTTGCCTTTGATGCTTAAAAAAAATTGGGGGCGAATAATTTTTATAAGCAGTGAGAGTGCTGTGAACATACCCGAAGAAATGATACATTATGGAATGACGAAAACAGCGCAACTTGCAGTGAGCCGTGGTTTGGCAGAACTTACGAAGGGCACGAATGTTACAGTAAACAGCATATTGCCCGGGCCAACTAATTCAGAAGGTGTCGGTGCTTTTGTAGAACAGATGGCTAAGCAGCAAAACAAATCAAAAGAAGAAACCGAAAAAGATTTTTTTAAAACTGCAAGGCCATCATCAATATTACAACGCTTTACTTCAACGGAAGAAATTGCAAATCTTGTTGTGTATGTAGCAAGCCCATTATCATCAGCAACAAATGGTTCTGCTTTAAAAGCAGATGGGGGCGTAGCTAAGTTTATAATATAAATTAGTGTGCTGCCGGCTGCATATGAATTATTTTATCAACCACAAAAACACTAAAACCACGCCAGGGCAAAGCATGTTTATATTCTTTGTAATGAAGGTCATAATAATTACCGCTGTTATTCATAAGCACATTAGCTAAACTATCATCAGCAACAGAAAATTCAAACTCATAAGATTGAATAGAACCAGCCTGCTGTGAGCGTATGCCGCTTTGTATCAACTTGCCTTCATACGTTTTAAAAAGGTTACCTTTTTTAACTACATAATTTAATTGGCCTGATTTAACACCTTCACCAAAAACAAAAAGATAATTCCACCAAAATATTGCAAAACCAATTAACAGTAATAAAACAATTATTGTTGTAACTACTTTTCTAAAACCGTTTTTGCGGCGTGGAGAAGCAGTAAGATTCTGTGTTGCCATTTTAAGTTTAGTTTATTAATGCAAATAACAAGCCGTTACATAAAATTACAATTCAAAATAATGAAGTTGTTATTATACAGATATTGTTTAATAACTTAATTAAAAAATTTAATTATTATCAGCGCTTTGTTTATCTAAAGAGGATAGAAATTTTTCAGCAACATCTAAATAAGTTTTCTTTTTTTCATCAGTCATTTTATTAAGTGTATTTAACAACATGCCAATACGCTGGTTGCTTTCAAAAAAATCTCTGTGCACAAACATAAACCGCCAGAATAAAGCATCCCAAATCTGTTGCCATTCACCTTTTTCAAAATCGCTCATCTTCATTAAATAATTGCTGCCACTTATATATGGCTTTGTACTCATCATGCCGCCATCTGCAAACTGCGTCATGCCATATACATTGGGCACCATTACCCAATCATACGCATCAATAAATAATTCCATGAACCATTTATAAACTTCATCAGGATCAAATTCGCATAACAACATAAAATTTCCAAGCACCATTAACCGCTCAATATGATGTGTGTAACCAGACTGTAACACTTTTTTTATAACCGCATCAACCGGTTCAATTCCGGTTGTGCCTTTCCAGAAAGATGAAGGGATTTTTCGTGAAAAATGCCAGTAATTTTTTGTGCGTTCTTTTCTGCCTGAACGTTCGTAAACAATGCGTATAAATTCCCGCCAGCCGATGATTTGCCGTATAAAACCTTCCAGTGAATTAATTGGTATTTTATATTGATGTGCATTTTCAACAACTGCATCAACAACCTGTTTTGGAGTTAACAAACCAATATTTAAAGATGAAGATAAAACGCTGTGGTGAAGCACTTGCTCATGTTCAACAATGGCATCTTCATATATACCAAATTTATTAAAGCGATGTTGAATGAAATCATCGAGCCATTGTTCAGCTTCAGCAAACGTTACAGGATAAAAACCCCTTGCATTATTAAAAGGTTTCTCATTCGATCCGTAATTATTTTTAAAATGTTCGTCAACATATGTTCTTGCTGCTTTTACAAATTCATTTTCGTGTGGAAGGCGAAATGCAGGCACTGTTTCATTTTTCGGAAAACGTTTCCTGTTCTCATAATCAAAACTCCATTTACCGCCAACAGGATGATTTTGCACATCTAATAAGAGCTTATATTTTTTTCTTTGCCAGATATAAAAGTCAGTTTGAAAATATTTCTTCTTATCACTAAAATATTCATCTGCTTCTTTCATTGAATTTAAAAAACAAGGTGTTTGATAAACCTGTAATTGAATATTGTTTTTTTTACAGGCAGAAGTTAATCGTCTGTTCAGCCAGTCATCTGCTGTTTCTGCAACATGAATCGAAATGTAATTTTTTTCGGCAAGATGATCAACAAGTTTTCTAACATCACTTATTGAATGATTTGCTTTTATATATTCAACATCCAAGTTTTGTTGTATCAGCCAATCTTTATAAAACTGCATTGATGCGCTGTGCAGCACAAGCTTTTGCTTATGAAAATTATATTGGTTAAAGAACAGCGTTTCTTCAACTAAAAAAATTTTTCTTGTTTTATCTATTGCAGGATGCTGTTTAAATAACTGGTGCGGAAAAACGATGGTAACATTTTGCTGCATTTGTTTATTGTATAAACAAATGCAATCGTTTTTTGTTTCGCTCAAGAAAACAAAACCTAATTTTTTACTTCATATTACTTGCCGATATTCGCAGTTAAGAATTAAGCCCGGATATGCGCCTTTCATTCAACAATACAGAAACCGCTTTTGCTTACAAAACCAATAAAGAATTACAGGCTGGCCGCTTTTTATTTGGTACCATGAATTATTCATGGTTTGCTGCCATTGGCGTTAGGCTTACACCTTTTTTAATGAAGACAGGTTTACCCGTTCATGGTGCAATTAGGCAAACAATCTTTAAACAATTTGTTGGTGGTGAAACTTTAGAACAAACAGCCGTTATTGCAAAAAAGTTAGGCAGTTATGGTGTGCAGGTAATTTTAGATTATGGTGTTGAAGCAAAGCAGGGAGAAAAAAATTTTGATAACGCAAGAGACCAGTTTATACGTGTTATTGAATATGCG
>CAZZXW010000311.1:0-4189 GCA_964658095.1 uncultured Parafilimonas sp.
ATGCCCGTGCTACGCACTCCAGAAAAGCAACATTGTTTTAATACATGTTTTTAAAGAATATTGTGCGCTATTGTTTTTTAAAGGCGCGTTGTTAAATGATACGAATGGAATTTTGATTCAGCAAACGCAAAATGTACAGTCAGCACGCCAGGCTCGGTTTACAAATGTTCAGGAAATAGTTAAGATGAAAGCTATATTGAAGGCCTATATTTACGAAGCCATTGAAGTAGAAAAAGCAGGCTTGAAGGTATCTTTTAAAAAGCCTGAAGAATTTGAAATGGCCGAAGAATTTAAAAAGAAATTAGACGAGATGCCTTCCTTGAAAAAAGCCTTTCATGCATTAACACCCGGGCGGCAACGAGCTTACTTATTGCATTTTTCTCAACCCAAACAATCAAAAACACGTGAGTCGAGAGTTGAAAAAAATATACCGCAAATTTTAGATGGGAAAGGATTAAATGATGAATAATTAATTATACGTTACTACATTTAATTAAAGCAAATCATTAAACCTGATAATTGAAACGCTACTTAAGATGTTTCCCATGCTAATGCACTGGCGCCAAGTATAGCTGCATCTGATTCTTTTAAATGGCTTACCAAAATCTTTACTTTGTTTTGAAAGATCTGTATAAGATTGGCTTCCATATTTTCTCTTGTTGGCTTAAGAATTAATTCACCGGCTTTGGTTAAACCGCCAAAAAGAATAATCGCTTCAGGGCTTGAGAACATAACAGCATTTGCCAAGGCAATACCTAAAATCCTGCCTGTAAAGGCGTACACTTCTTTAGCAAGTTCATCACCTGCAATAGCAGCTTCATACACTTTTTTAGAATCGATCTGGTCAGCAGGCACTTTTCTTAAAGAGCTTGGTGTAGTTGTATTTTTAAGCATTTCAAGTGTGGTCAATCGCACACCTGTTGCAGATGCGTAACTTTCAAGTGACCCTTTTTTTCCGGTACCTTCATGCAATCTTCCATCAGGTAAAACAATAGTGTGCCCAAGTTCACCGGCAAAGCCATCATGCCCGTAAATTAATTTGCCATTAGCAACAATACCACTTCCAACACCGGTGCCAAGGGTTATCATTATAAAATCTTTCATGCCTTGTGCAGCGCCATAGATCATTTCACCTTCAGCGGCAGCATTTGCATCATTTGTTAATGTAACACGCAGCTTAAATTTATCTTCTATCATTTTAGCCAATGGTATAACGCCTTTCCATGGCAGGTTTGGAGCATATTCAACAGTGCCGGTATAAAAATTACCGTTTGGCGCACCAACGCCAACGCCTTTAATTCTGCCAATGCCACCAGCTTTATCAATTAATACTTTTACGTTGGTATAAAGATTATCAATAAACGTTTCAACCTGCGGATTTTTTTTTGTTGACATCTCACCTGAAAACAAAACATTACCCACATGATCTACAATACCAAACTTGGTTCCTGTGCCGCCAATATCAACGCCTATCGCCAGGGGATCTAACACAGATTGTGAAACAGCCATTCTTATTTTAGATTTACAATTTCCGATTTTTGATTAATGACCTCCGGCAGCTTGCAAGGCATCATAATCTATACCTTGCGCTTTTAAAACTGCTTTGGCTTTTATGGCATAAAAAGCAAGATAAAGAAAGCAAAACACGCCTACAAAATAAGAGTATTGAATACCAAGATAAGCATCACCTGCAAGAAAGCCTTGTAACAAGCTTATAATTCCGCCGCCCATTATCATCATAATTAAAAAGCTTGCACCCTCGCCTGTATGTTTACCAAGGCCTGCAATTGAAAGTGTAAAAATGCAAGGCCATAAAGTTGAACAAAACAATCCAACACTTATAAACGCATACACGCTTAACATGCCGTGAGAAAAAATGCCTATCAGCAAAGCAATTATACCCATGGATGAAAAAATCAGCAACTGGCGTGCAGGATTGCCTTTACTTAAAATATCACCAGCAATCATTGCAATAATTACAACAGCATAAATATAAAATGGTGTTATATCGTGTTTTGCAATTTTATTAATAAGCAGAAAAACGCCGAAGGCGAGATATGGCATTACAAAATTTAAGATCTGCCTTGTTGTTTTTGGTACGCCAAACGCACCAACTGAATTTGTCCATCTGCCGATCATTAAGCTTGCCCAATACAATGAAACAAACGGTGCAATGTTTTCTGTTGCAGTGCCTATTTTTTCTTTCATAAACGCAGGCAGGTTACTGGCTGTTGAAACTTCAACACCAACATAAACAAAAATGCCAATCATGCCCAAAGCAAGTTGTGTGTAGCCCAACGCATTTTTTTTCTGAACACCAACTTGTGTATTCTCAACATTTGATACATCAGTTGGCGAGTCTGCTGAAACATCATCCTCGTGCCCAGTAGTTATTTTATTGGGTAAAGAAGAAAATTTAAAAATGATAGCCAGTATAACAAACAAAACACCTAAGATCAAATAAGGTGTTTTTACAGATTCAATGCTGGCTACTTTTGGTACACCGCCTACAGCAACAGAACCGAAAATAGCAAGGCTTACAATTACAGGCCCTATGGTTGTTCCAAAATTATTAATGCCGCCGGCCATGCTTAACCTTTGCGAACCGGTGCTTGGATCACCCATCGCAATTGCCAAAGGGTTTGCAGCCGTTTGTTGTAATGAATATCCAATGCCTATTATAAATAATCCTGTAATTAATAAAGCAAAAGATGCAGTTTGCGCTGCGGGATAAAACAATAAAGCGCCAATGGTTGAAATGATCAATCCTAAAGCTATTCCATTCTTATAACCAATACGGTTTAGTATATCGCCTTTATTAATTTTTGATGCCGCAAAATAAATAATAGAACCAACGGTGTAAGCTACATAAAATGCAAAAGAGATCATCTGGCTTTGCCATTGTTGCAAATGCAATTTTTCTTTAAAAACCGGGATAAGAATATCATTGCTCGCCGCTACAAATCCCCAGAAAAAAAACACTGTTATTAAAACACCAAACTGTGACCATTTTGTTTTTTGGCTCATGACAATCATTAAAAGTTTTAGTAAATAGTTTTGTAAATTAAATACATTTTATATTTCTAAAAATTTTAAATTAGTTTTCAACTGTATATTTTTAATCGCTTTATTTGCTCGTAGATTATAATAGTTGAATTATTGTTATTACGGTTGCTGAAATAAGTGTAAACATTATTTAAAATTCCTTATCACTATCGCATAAATAATTGCATGGAAATAATTCATTTGAGTGCTGAATGTTACCCGGTTGCAAAAGCCGGTGGCTTGGGTGATGTGGTTGGCGCATTGCCAAAGTATCAAACAAAAATGGGGCATTACGCAAAAGTGGTAATGCCAATGTACCGCACTAAATTTTTAAATACCCATGAATGGGATGTTGATTTTAAAGGCAGCACTAACGTTAATGGTTGGTGGTTTGATTTTACAGTGATTAAAGAAAGGCATAACACGCTTGGCTTTGATCTTTTTTTAATTGATATTAATGGCTTGCTTGATCGGGATAATATTTATGGCTACGCTGATGATACGCAGCGGTTCTGCGGTTTTCAGATTGCATTTTTAAACTGGTTGAATCACTGGCAGCATAAGCCTGATATTATTCATTGCCATGATTATCATGTTGGATTAGTTCCGTTCATGATAAAGTATTGTTATGAATACAACCGGCTTAATGATATACCAACTGTGCTCACTATTCACAATGCACAATACCAGGGTTGGATGGGCTGGGATCAAAGTAATTTTATTCCGCCGTTTGATACCTGGAAAAGTGGTTTGTTAGAATGGAAGAATGATATTAACCCGCTTGCATCAGCCGTAAAAAATGCATGGAAAGTAACAACAGTTAGCCGGAGTTATCTAGAAGAACTTCGTTATAATTCCAACGGGCTTGAAGCATTATTTGAATATGAAAAAGGCAAGTGCATTGGCATATTAAATGGTATTGATGATGATGTGTGGGATCCATTAACCGATAAATATCTTGAAACAAATTATGCTGTTGATGATGTTGAAGAAGGCAAGCAGGCAGCTAAAGAAACTTTATGCAAAGAGTTTAATTTAAATGCTGAAAAACCATTGATCATTTTTATAGGTAGGTTGGTTGGTGAAAAAGCCGCAGACCTTTTGCCGGATGCAATTACATCAGCCATGTATACCATGCGGGGCA
>CAZZXW010000312.1:0-4185 GCA_964658095.1 uncultured Parafilimonas sp.
AAACATCACCTTCTTTAGCCACCTGTTTTAATTCGCCTGCTTCATCAGCACTTATTTCAAAAGTTGCTTTTTCGCTTTCCAGTTCTGCAACCACTTCATCCCGTTTAACAAGATCACCTGTAGCTTTAATCCATTTTAATAAGGTTACTTCACTTATAGATTCACCAACGGTTGGCACCTTCAATTCAATCATTCCTTTACCTTCAGGCACAGCTTCATTATTGCCTGATATAATTTTTGTTTCTTCTGCTTTTAGCTGTTCTTCCGGCTCTTGCACAGTAATAATCTGAGGCCTGTTTAAGCCATTTGATTTTGCAGGTTGTTTGTTTACAGTTTGCGCTTTTACATTTTCGAAACCTGTGGCTGCTTGCTGGCCATTGCTAATAGGTTGTTTTGCTTTTTCATCAATATTGGCAAGCACAGCACCAATGTTTAATGTGTCACCTTCATGTGCAATAATTTCAATTATACCACTTTGCTCTGCATTTACTTCAAAGGTTGCTTTTTCACTTTCTAATTCTGCAATCACATCATCACGATCAACATATTCACCATCTTTCTTCAGCCATTTTAATAATGTTACTTCGCTTATAGATTCACCAACTGTTGGTACTTTTATTTCAATCATTTCAAATTTCTATTAATTATTTTAGATACCGTTATAAATGAGATTATATAATAAGCAACGTTTAAATACTAAATGCTGTATCTATAATTTGCGTTTGCTCTTGTGTATGTACTTTCATATAACCGCTTGCAGTTGAAGCACTGGCACTTCTGCTGATTACACCATAATTTATAACCTTTAAATTCATTTGTAAGAAAGATGCGGCGCCCATGTTCAGCGGTTCTTCTTGTACCCAAAACCATATTGCTTTATTGTATTTTTTGTACAGATCAACCAACTGTTTAACCGGCAACGGATAAATCTGTTCCAAACGAATTAATGCAACATCATTACGGTTCTCTTTTTGCTTTCTTTCAGCTAATTCAAAATATAACTTGCCGCTGCAGAATAATACTTTTTTTATGTGTGATGCATCACTAACGTTTATATCATCAATCACTTCTTTAAAACCACCATTTGTAAATTCTTCAAGCTTGCTGTAACTACCGGGATAACGCAAATATGCTTTTGGTGAAAAATTTATCAGAGGTTTTCTGAATTGCCATTTTAGTTGCCGCCTTAATGCATGAAATAAATTAGCTGCTGTGGTAATGTTTGTTATAATGAGATTTAATTGTGCGCATAATTGTAAATATCGTTCTATGCGGCCACTGCTATGTTCTGGTCCCTGGCCTTCATAACCGTGAGGCAATAACATTACAATGCCATTCATGCGGTTCCATTTTTGTTCACCGCCGGCAATAAACTGGTCAATCATAGTTTGAGCGCCATTACTAAAATCACCAAACTGCGCTTCCCATAAAACCAATGCATTTGGGTTGGCTAAAGCATATCCATATTCAAAACCAAGCACACCATATTCACTTAATAGTGAATTATAAATCCTGAATTTTTGCTGATCATCTTTAAAATGATCTAACCGGTTATATTCTTTATCAGTATTCTCATCACGCAAAACAGCATGACGATGACTGAAAGTGCCACGCTTAACATCCTGCCCGCTCATGCGTACAATGTTGCCTTCCATTAACAAAGATGCGTAAGCCAGCAACTCACCTGTTGCCCAATCAATCTTTCGTTCTGTTTCAAATAATTTTATTTTATCCTGCAACAGTTTTTCTATCTTTTTTAATGGCTGAAAATCTTGTGGCCATGTCATCAACCCTTTAAACAATTCTTTTAATTGTTCTTCTTTTATTGAAGTATCAGGTGATGTGATGAAATCTTCCTGCGTTGCTTTGCGTAAACTACGCCACCACTTTTCCGGCTCCTGGTATTTATAGGGCAATGGATGTTGTTTAACTTCATCCAAACGTTCCTGCAGGTCATTCCAAAATTTTGTTTCCATGTTATGTGCAAGTTCCTGCGCATCCGGCTCACCATGTTCCTTTAAATAAGTTGTATAAACTTCACGCGGATTTGGATGGTCTTCAATAAGCTTATACATGTGCGGCTGCGTATATTTCGGATCATCACCTTCATTATGCCCATGTCGACGATAACAAACCATATCAATAAAAATATCCTGGTTAAACCGCTGGCGGTAGCGTGTTGCTATGTCAACACATTTTACTACAGATTCAGGATCATCACCATTTACATGAAACACCGGCGCCTGTATGGCGCCTGCAAGTGAAGTGCAATAATCAGAACTTCTTGCATCATCAAAATCCGTTGTAAAACCAATCTGGTTATTAATAACGAAGTGAATAGTACCACCTGTAAAATAACCTTTCAGATCACTCATCTGTATTACTTCATAAATAATTCCCTGGCCTGCAACCGATGCATCACCATGAATTAATACGGGCAAAATTTTATTGAAATCACTGTTATAAACAACATCAGCTTTCGCTCTTGCAAAGCCAACCACAACAGGGTCAACAGCTTCAAGATGCGATGGGTTAGGCATTAATTTCAAATGTACCGTTTTACCTTCTTTAGCACTTACATCACTGCCAAAACCCATGTGGTATTTTACATCTCCACTGCCCATTGTTTGATCAAGTTTTGCAGTGCCTTCAAACTCGCTGAAGATTTGTTCGTATGTTTTACCAATAATATTTGCAAGCACATTTAAACGACCACGATGCGCCATACCAATTACAACTTCTTCAACGCCATGTTCTGCACCCGTTTGTATTATTGCATCTAAGGCAGGAATTGTTGTTTCGCCACCTTCAAGCGAAAATCTTTTTTGACCAACATATTTTTTTTGTAAGAATTCTTCAAACATCACACCCTGGTTAAGCTTTTCCAGAATTCTTTTTTTTGTTTCGATGGGAAGCGGATCAGTAAACTTTTTTTCAACTTCGTTTGTAAGCCAGTCAATTTGTTTTTGATCGCTGATGTATTTAAATTCAATGCCAACATGCGATGCATAGCAAGCCTTTAAATGATCTAAAATATTTTTAAGCGTTGTTTTACCAAGGCCAAGAATATTACCAGCTTCAAATGTTTTATCAAGATCAGCGTCACTTAAACCAAAAAAGGAAAGCTCAAGATTAGCTCCACGGTTTTTGCGTTTGCGTATCGGGTTTGTATCAGCAATTAAATGGCCTTTATTTCTATAACCAAGAATGAGGCGATACACACGTATCTCTTTCATCCAATCTGTTGAATCGGTAGCCGTTACTGTTGGCGCTTCTAATACTTCAGCACCATTTGCATGGTTGCCGTTTAATTTTCCGTTAGTGCCGGAAACTGCAAAGTCAAACCCTTCAAAAAATTTTTTTAATTCAGCATCAACGCTGTTCGGATCTTTTACAAAATCCTGGTACAGGTTCTCAATGTAAGCGGGATGCGAATTTGTTATGTAAGAAAAATCCTTCATCTGGACAATTTATCGTGTAAAATTAACTGTTGCAAATATCGTTTATTTTACAGGCAGAATACTATTTCAAAGTGAAAACAGTAGTTAAGAATTTACAATCTAAAAGCGCTCATTAAATTCATACCCAAATTTGAAAACTGCATTTGCATTTTAAAAAATGAAATCCCTTATCTTTGCCGCCCGAAAATTAAAGTATGGCAAATCATAAAGCTACAAAGAAAGATGCACGTCAGGCTGCTAAACGCAGGGAGCGTAACAAGTACTACGGTAAAACTACCCGTAACGCTATTCGTGATCTGAAAGCAGGAACAGATGAAAAAGTGTATGGCGAAACGTTGCCTTCTGTTATTTCAATGATTGACAAACTTGCCAAGAAAGGAATAATACATAAAAATAAAGCTGGTAACCTTAAAAGAAAGCTTTCTAAAAAAACAGCAGTAACAGCTTAATTTAATAGTTTAAATATTTGTTATCCCGCTTATGCGGGATTTTTTTTGCGTCAATTGATGTTTGCTGTTACATTTAAACATGCAAAGATTCTTTCTGACTGTTTTTTTAATGATGCACTTAATTATAAGCGCACAATCTTTTATAACGCCATTTGAAAAAAGCGCTGGCAAACAAACTGCTACTTATTTTGAAAGCATTGCTTTTTATAAATCGCTTGCCAAATCATATCCATCAATAAAAATATTAACCGGTGATACAACTGATGCAGGTTACC
>CAZZXW010000313.1:0-2696 GCA_964658095.1 uncultured Parafilimonas sp.
GCAGCTTTGATACAATTTCTTTTGTTCTTATAAAATATTCATCTGCGTTCATCAATTTTAAATCAGTAATTAGCTGTTTGTTTTCATCATAAATGTAAAAAGCGCGTCTCCAGGTTTTTTTTACCTGGTCATTAACAATCTTAACTGTTAAATAATCTGTTGCAGCATTTGCAACTACAGGTTTCAACAAGAGCAGCTTATCATTATTATCATCTTCGCCTGAAACGGTAATGCTTTTATTTTGTGCTGATATAATGAACCTTGTTGGTTGCGCAATTGAGGTAACAGTAATCATCAACATAAAAGCCGTTATAAAAAATTGCATGCTATAAAATCATAGATTGTAAAGAACATGGTTCGATTTAAAAACAAATGACACGTTTAATTTCATTATTGTGCATAATGCTTTTCATTTACTCAATACATTTAGTTTTGCGCCGCCATGCAGCTGCAAGTACAAATAACCAATAAACAAATTTTAAAGATTGCTTTACCTGTTGCAGCTTCCATTCTTGTTCCCAATATTAACTTTATTACCAATAACATTTTTCTTGGTCATTTAAGTGAACAGGCCCTTGCTGTTGCAGGCATTACCGGTATTTATTACCTCACGTTTGGCGTTATTGGCTTTGGGTTAAGTACAGGCTTGCAATCGCTGATCTCAAGAAGAGCCGGCGAAGATAATATTAAAGATATTGGCTCGCTGTTTTCGCATGCAGTGCGCATAGCAATTGCTTTTGCGGTTGCAAGCATTTTGATTACTTATTTTATTGCACCTGTTATTTTAAAACATGCATTGCATAACAATGATGACATTAAAATGGCTATTTCATTTATACGCATTCGCATTTGGGGATTACCTTTTTTATACATCTATCAAATGCGAAACGCTTTGCTTATAAGTGTAAATAAAAGCAACTACCTGATAATAGGAACACTGGCGGAAACACTTACCAACATCTTACTTGACTATGTATTAATATTTGGAAAATTTGGCTTTCATGCATTAGGGTTTAATGGTGCTGCAATTGCTTCAATAATTGCAGAAGGCGTTGGTTTGGTAACTATCTTTTTAATAATACATTTTAAAGGTATAAGCACGCAGCTAAATCTGTTTCAAAGCAAGGCGTTTAACGGCAATACAATAAAGCTTGTACTTAAGCAAGCTGCACCTATAATGTTGCAGTTTGCATTAAGCCTGGCTTGTTGGGAATTTTTTTATATTTTGATTGAACACCAGGGTACACAACCACTTGCCATCTCTAATATTATGCGTAACCTCTTTGGTATATTCGGATGTTTTGCATGGTCTTTTTCGGCTGCATCAAACAGCATGGTGAGTAATATTATCGGTCAAAAATTACAACACCGGGTAAGTGAACTGATCTTTAAAATAATGAAGCTGGCATTGATATTTTCAGTAAGCATTGCTGTGCTGATAATGGTTTTTGCAAGATTATTTTTAAGTGCTTACGGACAAAGTGAAAGCTTTGTAATAGCTGCAATACCTGTCGCAAGAATAATATCAGTTGCACTTATCTTACAATCAATTTCTGTTATCTGGCTAAATGCTGTAGTAGCAACAGGTAATACGAAACGCAATCTTATAACAGAAATAATTACATTGATCATCTATTGCATCTACGTTTATCTTGTGCTTGAACGCTTTCATCTTTCAATCATTATTGGCTGGATGAGTGAATGGATCTATTGGATATGTCTTCTTATTCCATCATACTGGTATATGCAAAGCAACAAGTGGATGAACAGAAAATATAACCAGCTTGCGGAAACTATTTAATGCCGATGCATAAAATTAACATTGCACATGCTTATTCATTCATAACAGGCAAATCAATTCTTGTTGGATATTGGTTGCTGAAATAAATGGTTTGTGTTGCTTTGATAAAATCTGATTCTTTCGCTTCAAAAATGTTTGGTACATATTTCTGCGGATTGCGGTCAATAACAGGAAACCAGGTGCTTTGAATCTGTATCATCATCTTATGACCTTTTAAGAAAACATGGTTTATGTCATGCAGGTCAATAGTAAATTCTTCCGGTTTGTTTGGTGTCAATGGTTCAGGATTAGTAAAACTCTTTCTGAATCTGCCGCGAAATACTTCCATTGCCACAGGCAATTGATAACCACTCATTAAAAGATTACCCGTGTCTTTGTTCGGATATACATCAATCAGTTTTACAATCCAGTCTGCATCAGTACCTGTAGTGCTTGCAAAAATGTGCGCCATAATTTTTCCGGTTACGGTTATATTGCTTGTCATGGTATCACTTGTAAAACTTACTACATCAGGTCGCGTTGTTACAAAGCGCTGATCTTCTACGTGCCATGGTCGCCAACGGCTACCTTCACCATAAGTTGCTTCAATAGGTAAGGTACGATATGGAACAGGATGTGCCGGATCACTTACATAACTCACCTTTCCATCTTCGTTTGATTTATTGAATGAACAAGCATTACCTGCATTCACATACAAGCTTTTTATTACCGCTTCTTTTGGCGGCCATTTATTATAAGTCTTCCATTGATTAGTGCCTGTTTGAAAGCAGGTTGCTTCATCAAACTTTCCATCACCAATGCCTTTCAGCCAGTAATCAAACCATCGCTTTTGCAGGTCTTTAAAATAAACAGCCGTAGCACTGCCAAAACTTATCTTGCCAAGACTATCTGCTTT
>CAZZXW010000313.1:2706-4157 GCA_964658095.1 uncultured Parafilimonas sp.
CTTTTAGCCTTGCCCATTGCCCGTGATTCCATGGACCTAACACAATATAGTTGCGGTTGAAACTATCTTTTTGTTCCATGTGCGCATACATAAGCTGCGGGCCATTCATATCTTCCTGGTCATAATAACCACCTACATGCAGCATAGGTATCTGCGGATAATTCACATAACTCAACGTTGAATTCTTTTGCCAGAAAGTATCATAGTTTGGATGCTTTACAAAGTTGTTCCATGTAGGTATTGTGTTATGAAAATATTTATCATTCACATTTTTTAATGAACCCAATTGCAGGTACCAGTTATAATTATCAAACTGCGGAAAAGGAAAGTCAGAATCCGTTGTTTTATCATGCTCTACTTCATACGTATATTCCATTCCATAACTTAAACGGAACGCACCATTGTGATGAAAATCATCACCCAAAAAAAGATCACTCATGCAAGCTTGTTCTGATGAAGCTTTTAATGCAGGATGCGGATCAACTGCACCAACCAGCGCCAGCCAGCCGGGATAAGAAATCCCAACAATACCAGCTTTACCATTATTGTTTGGTACATTTTTTACAAGCCAGTCAACTGCATCATAGGTATCTGTACTTTCATCAATCGCACCTTTTTGTGTTTCATGAATCAAAGGCTGATGAATCTGCATCGTGCCTTCACTTTTGTATTTGCCGCGAATATCCTGGAACACAAATATGTAACCTTCTTTAGCCATGTTGTACATACTAAAAAAAGGAGAAAAAGTAATGATCGTGTCATCAGGATCAGGAGTGCTTGCACCATAAGGAGTACGTTGAATTAAAATAGGCACAGGTTGTTTTGCATTAACCGGTGCATATATCACTGTATATAATTTTATACCATCACGCATCGGTATCATTACACTTGTTTTTTTATATTTTATAATGGTGTCTTGTTGTGCAAAAGATGTTGTTATAAAACAAAGGCTAATTAATATCGATACAATTTTTTTCATGAATGATGCTTGACGTTGTTTGATGATATTTGATAAAGATAAAAAATCAAGACGTACTATGATTGCATGTTATTGACAAGTTTTATCATTATCTGGATAACATATTATATAAATATTTAACCACGGCAGTAGCTTTGTTATTGCTTATTTATTTTTAAACTAAAATAATACATCGTGAAAATCAAATCTTACTTAACGATTGGGGCCACAGCAGTTTTACTTACATCAAGCTGCGTAAGCACAAAAAAATACCAGTCATTGCAGGCAGATTATAACTCATTGCAGGGCAGAAGCAGTGCAATGCTGAAAGAAAACCAGGATTGTAATAATAACCTTGGTGCGGCTAACGTAAAAATAGCAGGGCTGCAAGACCAGTTAAATGCTGAACGCAGCCATGTACAATCTTTGCAGGCATCGTTGGATAAATGTCTTACCGGTTCAAATCAAGGTAGTACGAATATTTCAAAACTGG
>CAZZXW010000314.1:0-4143 GCA_964658095.1 uncultured Parafilimonas sp.
CCAGCAGCCGGAATAATTTCCTTTAAGCGGTTCTGGCTTTCCTATTCCTTTGAATGGTGAGCGCAGGCAATCTTTAATCAAATCATTTATTCTTAAAAGAATTTTAGTATCTGTTTTCTGCCAATACAAATAATCTTCCCAGGCATTTGTTTGCCAAATCAATTCCATTACTCAATCAGTTTATGCTTTTTTGATTTCCCTTTTTCCATTTCATCAATGGCATCATCTAATCTTTTTCTATTGGCTTTAGTTGATGTTAGGTAAATGGTTTCTTTAAATGCATTGTATTCGTCAAGGCTCATCACCACAACATTCTTTCCCTTGCCTCTTGATACAACAATTACTTCAGCATCATTAGAAACTTTATTTAAATTTTCTGTAAGATTATTTCTGAATTCAGTATAATTAAGTACTTCCATATGTTCTTATTCAAGTACAAAAATAAGTTTTATGTTGATTTAAAAATTTTCTGAAAATGACTATGTACTATGTCTTAAGTTATTGACAATATTTAAGTGTACAAAAAAACCGCCTCATTGTTTTGAGACGGCTTCTCTGATTACAGTTTACAACTCAGGCTATCTATAGTCGATAAAACATTTATTTCTATGGATTTGTTTTAGTAGAATCAGATGCCGGTGCTTTGTTTATCAGTTCCATAAACTGGTCAAGCTTAGGAGTGATAATAATCTGCGTGCGCCTGTTTGCAGTTTTACCTGCATCTGTATCATTGCTGGCGATTGGATTATATTCACCACGTCCGCCGGCGGTTAAACGTTTTGGATCAACGCCGTACGTATTCTGCAAAGCCATCACAACAGATGCGGCTCTCAGCGCACTTAAATCCCAGTTGTTGCGAATGTTTGGTTTTGTGATGGGAACATTATCTGTGTTGCCCTCAATCAGCACTTCAAAATCTTTATAATCAGAGATAATCTTTGCAATCTTTGATAAAGTTTCACCCGCCTTATCTGAAATTTCGTAGCTGCCAGATTTATACAGCATGTTATCTGAAAGCGAAATATACACAACACCTTTCAACACTTGCACATCTACATCCTGCTTCTCTTCGTTGCTTAATGATCTTGTAAGGTTGTTGGTGAGCACCATGTTTAAAGAATCACTTTTGTTTTTAGAAGCTACGAGTTCCTGTATGTATTTGTTTGATGAATTGATCTCATCAACCAGTTTTGAAATATTCGTACTACCTTGATTTGAACCGGTAAGACATTTATCCAATGATGCCTGCAAAGATTGTACATGGCTGCGTTCCGCATTTAACTGGTCTTGCAGACCGGCAATTTTTACATTGGCCGCACCAAGATTATTATTACAATCCTGGTTTTCTTTCAGCATGGCGCTGCTTCTGCCTTGCAATGAATTGTAATCTGCCTGTAATGACTGATATTTTTTCGTGCTCACGCAACTTGACGTTAGCAAGATTGCTGTGGCGCCGATCATTAAATAAGATTTTACTTTCACGATGAATGTTTTAGTTAATAAATTAGTTAAGCATAACAAAGCTACTACCATGGCTAAATATTTATAGAATATGTTATCCAGATAATGATAAAACTTGTCAATAATGTATTATAGCATGATATTGATTTTTACCATCATCAAACAACAATACAAAAGCCGATCGTAATTCCAAATATTTTTGAAGCAAAAGAGGAAATTGCAATACTATAATTGCGGATGATTTTCGCGTTTATATCCAAACAGGCAACGCTCTTTAATCATAGCCGATACTTCAGCAGGCACGTACTCTTCCCAGCCGTTGGTGCCTTCTTTTATCATTTGCAAAACGCGGTCTGTTTGAATATTTAAATTGTTTCGATTATAATGCGTGATATCTTCTATTTTATTGTTGGCAATAAGATAACGGTAGAGATCAATAAGGTGCGGTGGTAATTGCAGGCGCAGGCAGTTTTGTATGATGCCGTTGCGCAGTGTGGGATAAATAAACAGCTTTACTTTTCGGCTAAAAAGCGTGGCAAAAGATTCTAATATTCCACCGGGCAAAGTTTTATAATGATCTTCAGAAAATATATATTCAAGGTTTGGATAACCCAGTACAACGCCCATTTTTAATTTGGTGATGGTTGATAGATAGGCTACCAATTTATAATACTCGTGAAAGTTGGAGATCATTACTGTTTGGCCGAGTGAACATAAAATATCGACACGCTCAAGAAAATCTTTTTCATCAATATCAGCGGTTAAATCCGCATTGCGTTCTTTTAAAGATTGCAGCGTAAGTTCTGTAAGCACCACTACATTTTCTTTATCAACATCAGGCTCTTCTAAAAATTGTTGAACACCTGTATTCAGCATATCTATGTGTACATTTATGACAGGGCGAAACCTGCCGCGTACTACAACAATATGTTTTTTATACAGCACTTCAGATGGTTGCAGGTTTTTACCATCACTCCCAAAAACGGCAGCATCAGAAAAATTATATTTTACAAGATGCAAACTCATGAGGCGATTATCAACCTTTATAAAATCAGGTCCTTCAAATCGTATCATATCTATCTGTATGCGGTCTTTGGATAAGTCATCCATGAGAGAAAGCAAAAACATAAGTGCATTTTCATGATAATTGAAACAGGCATAAATAAGATTCACTCCTAAAACACCCACTGCCTGTTGCTGCAGGTTGTTATCATTGTCAAGCAGTTTTACATGAAGCACCACATCATTATACGCACCACCGGGTTGTAGCTGAAAACGCACACCCATCCAGCCATGCCCGGTATTTGTTTTTTGATAATTTAGCGCAGCAATGGTATCAGAAAAAGCAAAGAATGTAGATGAGGCACCGCGTTGGGCAGCAAGGCGTTCAATCAGTAAACCATACTCTTTATCAAGCATGGCTATAAGCCTGTTTTCGCTTACATAGCGGCGTGTTTTTTCAGCGCCATAAATTGCATCAGAAAAAAGCATATCGTAAGCAGACATGGTTTTAGCAATAGTGCCTGATGAGCCACCGGCTTTAAAAAAATTTGCAGCCACATCCTGACCGGCTCCAATTTCGGCAAACGAGCCATAAATTTTTGGATCAAGATTAAGTGCAAGCGCTTTTTGTTTTGTTCCGATTGTATTTGTTTCAGGAGCTTTCATACCGTAATTATTTACAGGTTGCCATGGTAATGCTGATAACGGGAAGATACCAACAAATATTAACAAAAAAAGCAGCCTTCATAAGCTGCTTTTGAATCTTTATATAAGATTTCTTAAATATCAATCCTTGCATATTTAGCATGGCTTTCTATAAAGCTGCGGCGTGGTGCTACTTCATCACCCATTAACATGCTGAACACTTCATCAGCATTGGCCAAACTATCAATTGAAACCTGTCTTAAAGTTCTGCGGGCTGGGTCCATGGTTGTTTCCCAAAGCTGGTCGGCATTCATTTCTCCCAAACCTTTATAGCGCTGCACATGCACGCCATCTTCTTTACCATTGCTTAATTTTTCAATCAGGTCTTTACGCTGGTCTTCATCAAAAGCATATTCCTGTTCCTTGCCTCTTTTTACAAGATATAATGGTGGTTGAGCGAGGTAAACATAACCCTGATCAACCAATTCTTTCATATAACGAAAGATGAATGTGAGTATTAATGTTGCTATATGCGAACCATCTACATCAGCATCAGTCATTATAATTAATTTATGATAACGCAGCTTGGTTACGTTGAGTGCTTTCGGATCTTCAGCCGTACCAATGGTTACACCCATTGCTGTAAAGATGTTGCGTATTTCTTCATTCTCATAAATTTTGTGTTCCATTGCTTTTTCAACATTTAAAATTTTTCCACGCAACGGAAGAATAGCCTGGTAACTCCTGTCGCGGCCCTGCTTTGCCGTTCCACCGGCACTATCACCTTCCACCAAATACAACTCACATTTTTCAGGATCACGTTCGCTGCAATCTGCAAGTTTGCCCGGCAAACCACCGCCGCTTAAAACTGTTTTACGCTGAACAAGTTCCCGCGCTTTTTTAGCAGCAACTCTTGCCTGTGCAGCAAGTATAACTTTATTAATGATGTTCTTTGCATCTTTAGGATTCTCTTCAAGATAGGCTTCAAGCACTCGTGACACGGTTGTTTGAACAACGCCACTTACTTCGCTATTG
>CAZZXW010000315.1:0-4123 GCA_964658095.1 uncultured Parafilimonas sp.
ATGTTTATGATTCAGCTTTATCAACTGCGGCAAAAAGTTTCCAGGCAAGAATGGGTCAAAAGCAGGATGGTGTGATTGGTAAAGCGTTTATTAAGCAATTAAATGTAACACCATCGCAGCGTCTTCAGCAAATATTAATAAACCTTGAGCGGTTGCGTTGGTTGCCTGATATGAATGACAGCGAATCCATTATTGTAAACATACCCGAGTATAAAATGTATGTATATAATGGCGGCAAGTTGCAGTTTGATATGGATGTAGTGGTTGGATCTGCGGCAACAAGTACTGTGATATTTACAGGTAACTTAAAATACATTGTATTCAGTCCGTACTGGAACATTCCGCCAAGTATAATTAAAAAGGAAATTTTACCAGGTATTCAACGTAACAAACATTACCTCGAAGATCATCACATGGAAATTTATGGTAAGAACGGTGGCGGCTTGCCTGCTGTTCGCCAGTTGCCGGGTGATGATAATGCTTTGGGGCATGTAAAATTTTTATTCCCCAACAACTTTGATATTTATTTTCATGATACAAATAATCGTGGTGCATTTAATTCTTCAGGCAGAAGTTTAAGCCACGGTTGCATAAGATTAAGCCAGCCAAAAGAATTAGCGCAATATTTATTGCGTGATGATACGGTTAAATACAGCAGCGCTAACATTGACAGTTTAATGCATCTTAAAAAAGAGAAATGGGTAACGCTGAAAAACACGGTGCCTGTAATGATAAGTTACTACACAGCCTTTGTTGATAATAACGGGAAGCTAAATTTTCGTAATGATATTTATGGCCACGATTCTGCGATGGCTGTAAAGTTGTTTGCAGTTAAAAAATAACGCATAACAATTTTTGTGGTTGCCGCATTATAATGCGCATATAAACCATTGTCGAAACTGAACATGTATTGTATCAAAAACGAACACTGCAATTTTCAATTCAAATCTAAATCGTTGCTTTTCAATACAATTTAGAATTGGTACATCTTTGAAGCACTTACAGTACATTTAAAAAACTTATAACGGCATGATTGAGTTACAGCATATTTCAAAATGGATAATGGTTGGCGGCGCTAAAACATTTCTTTTAAAAGATGTAAGCGTTACTATTAATGAAGGTGAATTTGTTTCTGTTATGGGACCTTCAGGTTCAGGTAAATCTACCTTGTTAAACGTTATTGGTATGCTTGATGAGTTTAATGAAGGTGAATATATTTTTATGAAAGAGCCCGTGCACAAACTGAAAGAAAAAGTACGTGCACAATTGTATAAACAATATATCGGTTTTGTATTCCAGGCATATCATCTTATTGATGAACTGACCGTGTATGAAAATATCGAAACGCCGCTTATTTATAAAGATCTTAAAACATCAGAGCGTAAAGCAATTGTTGCAGATGCAATTGACCGCTTTAATATAGTTGGCAAAAAAGATTTGTTTCCAACACAATTATCCGGTGGCCAGCAACAGCTTGTTGGCATAGCAAGGGCGCTGGTTACTAATCCAAGATTGTTATTAGCAGATGAACCGACTGGGAATCTTAATTCAAAACAAGGAGAAGAAATTATGGAGCTTTTTGCAAAGCTTAACAAAGAAGATGGCGTAACCATTATACAGGTAACACATTCAGAAAAAAATGCTGCTTATGGTTCGCGCATAATTAATTTATTAGATGGAAGAATTGAATCTTAATTGTATGCATCGTAAAATAATTTTAAGTATTATTTTTTGTTTATGGATGATCGTTTTTGCAAAAGCGCAATCATCAGACACATTTGTAGTTACTTATTCATTGCAGCAATGCATTGATATTGCTTTAAAAAATAACGCCACTGTTCAGCACAGCGAAGTATCATCTGATATACAACAGGCTAACTTGCTGGGCGCAAGAGGCAACCAGTTGCCAACGCTTAACGGTGATATAACGCATGGTATTAATCATGGCCGAAGCATTGACCCTTTTACAAATACGTACGATAACCAAAACACCAAAGTGGCGAGTTATAATTTAAGCAGCAGCCTTACTATTTTTAATGCGTTTGCAATTCAAAATAATATAAAGCAAAACAGGCTTGCTTACGATGCAACAAAAATGGAGATACAGCAAAACAGGGATGCGATTGCATTGAATGTGATACTTGAATACTTACAGGTTTTAACTAATCAGGATCTGGTTAATGTTTCAATGCAGCAAAGAGATGTTTCAGGCAAGCAGGTTGAACGTAATGATATTTTAAACAGCGAAGGCGCTATAAGCCCAAGCCAGTTATATGATCTTAAAGGCCAATATGCACAGGAAGAATTGAATGTAGTAAATGCTATGAACAGTCTTGAAACAGCTAAAGTAACATTGGCGCAACTATTGAATATTCCGTATAATAAAAATATGCAGCTTGAGCGCATTAATTTAAGCGAATCGCTTACAAATGATAAAAGCAATACGGATTCAATTTATCAATCTGCTTTGCAAAACCTTGCTATCGTTAAAGCAGTAGAGTTAAGAAAACAAAGCGCAGACTTTAACTTAAAAACATACCGGTCTGAAAGATTTCCGTCGTTAATTTTAAATGGTGGATTGAACACTAATTATTCAAGTAACGCATCTTTTCAAAGCTTTATAAATTCAACGGATGTAACAACTGATAATTATGTGTTGATAAACGGCGTTAAAATGCCTGTTGTTGCAAAACAGGATAATTATAGTTTCAGTAAAATAAGTTATGGTAACCAATTTAAAGATAATTATAACAGTTATGTAAGCATTGGTATTAGTATCCCGCTATTAAATAATCTTCGAAATAAAACACAGATAAAAATTGCAGAAGCCGATAAAAAAGATGCAGCTATAACTTTACATGCCACAAAAACGCAACTGCAGCAAAATATAGAGCAGGCAAATATCAACATCAACACAGCGCAACAACGTTATGATGTGCTTAATGAACAGGTAGCAGCTTATAAAGAATCTTTTCGCGAAGCTGAAGTAAAGTTTAATGCAGGCGCCATTAATTCGGTTGATTACCTGGTTACAAAAAACAATTTAGACAATGCTAATATAAATCTTATCATAGCCCGATACGATTATGTTTTAAGCTCAATGATACTGGATTATTACCGTGGCAAACTTACGTTTCAGCCATAGTTTTATTCTAAATTTATAATTGTTTTAATCTGTGGAATAATCTTTGAATGAGATTATTAAAAGGTTATGAAAAATTATAAACTAATATTTCCAGTTATGTTTAGCGCTATTTTTTTCTTCAGTTGCAATAGCGGCAGCAGCACCGCAGGCACAAGCCCGGCAACAGATTCATCAAGCACAAATCCTACAACAAATGCTTCAGATTATCATCCTGATCAACGGCAGGAAATTCCTGTAACAGATTCTTCAAATACAGTTGGAACTGATACTTTGAATTCTTCCACTGCAACGCCAAACACAGGAACGAATAAATCTTATAATGATGCAAAAGGTAATAAGGATAGTAGTAAACACAAGCACTAGAATAAACCAAATAAAAAAGGAGTTGCTAATAAACAACTCCTTTTTTAATTAAACATTTTAATTATTTACTCTTCCAGCTGTTATTACTCTTATCAGCGTCCATCCAAATTCCGCCATCAAGTGTTAAGCTTTTAATTTTCTTTTTTGTGTTGATATTGATAGTTGTTTGTTTCTGATCATTCATCCATATGGCAGGTGTTTGATGAAAAGTTTCAGTAGAATCATTATCATAAGTAGCAATTACATTAACCGGCGCCGCCATGCCACCAATATTTTTTAATGATATTGCATAACCATTAGCGGCTTTTTTTACATCAGTAACTGCTATGTCAATATAATTATTACTAAAGAACCAATTGCTCCAGAACCAGTTTAAATTTTTACCAGAAACATTATTAAATGTATAAAAGAAATCCCATGGCGTTGGATGTTTGCCATGCCATCTATCCATGTAAGCCTGTAAACATTTTTTAAACAATTCGTCACCTAACAAATCTTTCATAGCCAAATAGCCGATAGACGCTTTGCCATATTCATTATTGCCAAAACCCCTTCCCGTTAAAGCATCACCCGGTGAAACAATTGGTATCTGCTCATCAGATGAAACGTCTTCTG
>CAZZXW010000316.1:0-4117 GCA_964658095.1 uncultured Parafilimonas sp.
TTTCCGCGTTCAGTTGGTCAGCTTCCTTTTTATTATAATCATAAACCAACATCTAATCATCGTTATGTTGATGAAAAAAATACGCCACTGTTTGCATTTGGTCATGGCTTAAGTTATACAAGTTTTGAATATTCTAATCTTTCTATCACACCAAAAAAAATTGCAACAACTGCTAATGCTGATGTAAGTGTTACGATAAAAAATACAGGTGCTGTTGCAGGAACCGAAGTTGCACAATTATACATTAATGATGTTGTAAGCAGTGTAACAACGCCCGTAATTGCATTAAAAGGTTTTGCAAGAGTTGAATTACAACCTAACGAAAGTAAAACAGTTCATTTTACACTAACACCTGAAGATTTAAGTTTATGGAACCGGGAAATGAGACGTGTTGTTGAACCAGGTGATTTTACAATAATGGTTGGCTGTGCAAGTGATGATATTAAATTGAAAGAAACTTTAAAAGTTTTTTGATGATCTGTAGTTCATGTTTCTCTTCACTGACCGGTAAAAGATCTTAAAAGCCTGCAATACCGATTTGCAGGCTTTGTGTTTTGAAATTTTATTAAAAATGCCAAATCATTGCAGGTTGCTGCATCTATTTAAAGTTTATTACTTTAATTTCCCTTCTTCGTACCAATGCAAAATTTTTCTTTGCACAAAGTTCTCTTTAACAAGGTAATCAATTATTCAATAATTGCTTACCTATATTATTTACTTTTAATCATTAGATTATCAAACAGTACACTAACAAAGGTATAGTCATGAAAAAAAATAGCTTGCTGCTGTTTATCATCATCGCATTTATCTCTAACTCAATGCACGCACAAGTTTATAACAAAAAAACGCTGCTAAGCGGTGAGACTATAGCCGATAAATCTTACTACCTTTTTCCTTCATTTACACATGCCAGCGTGCGGTTTAAAAAAGGTGGGTTAATGGCTGCTAAAATGAATTTTAATTTACAGATCTGCGCCATGCAATTTATAGATACCAATGATGATACGCTTGAAATAAAAAAGCCTGAGGATATTGATTCTATTCTTATTGACAGTAACCTTTTCTTTTTTAATAAGGGTTATTACGAGATATTACTTTCAGCCGGCACTACCAAACTTGCCGTGTTGCGTAAAGCCACATTTGAGCCGGTAAAAGTGGGTGCTATGGGGTTGCCTACACATACTGAAGGCGGTATTGATGCTTATAATTCCTTTGAATCTTATGTGGGTGAAAGGAGCCTTATCGTAAATGAAGATGTAGAAGTAACCGCTGAAGCTGATTACTTTTTGATTAATAAAAATAACGAACTCGTAAAAGCAGATAAAGCGGGATTTATAAAAACATTTCCTGATAAGGAAGCCAATATTCAGACCTACCTTAAACAAACCAGGATGAAGTTAAATAAGGAAGAAGATTTTAAAAAATTATTCAGTTATTGCACTGCTGATAAACTGTAGTATTTGCATTTTCTGCCTGGCTTATGTGAGCTATGTTCTCTTACAGTTTTATTTCACGTTATATGATGTTGATTTTATTGAATGAGACATATTTTAGAGAATTTGCTTTTGATGCCCGCTAAAGAAATCTAACATAATATTCAACGCATCTTTCGAGTGCATGCGCTCACCATTTTCAAGAGATTCCTGTGCTGCTTCGGTTGATCTTTTACGCATATTTATTTCATAAAAAGCAATAGCTTCCTGTAAAGTAGTGTGCTTATCGTCTGTTAAACATTCACTCAATTCCAAAGCATCAAGCATAGCCATGTTTGCGCCTTCACCTGCAAAGGGCGGCATTACATGTGCAGCATCGCCAAGCAAAGTTAAATTGGACAAAGCTTCCCAGTTTTGATCTAAGGGCATGCAATAAATGGGACGTGGAATAAAAGGCATTGCTGCATTTTCAAACAGTTCATACCAAACAGAGCTCCATTCAGAATATGTTGTTTTAAACCATTTCAGCATTTGAATTTTGTCAGAATAATCTAAGCTATTATTTATAACCCAGTTTTCATCTGCTTTAAAGCTTGCATAAAAACCCAAATCACCATTACCTTTTTGACCAAGTAATAAATTCTTGGCATTTCCGAAAGCCATTATTTTTCCTCCATTTGTTAAGGTGCAAATATGGGGTGTTTCTTTGGCCGCATTGTGAACATTTCCTTCAAGCATGGTAACACCCGAATAAAATGCCTTGATGTTTGTAATGTATGGACGGATTTTAGAATTGGCTCCATCTGCAGCAATCACCATATCTGCATAAGCGGTGTTTCCGTTTTTAAAATGCAATAACCAACCATTATTATTCTTCTCCATTGAAATAAAATGACTGTCCCATACAACTGTTCCTGCTTGTAAAGATTCCAACAGCATACTTCTTAATGGGCCGCGATCAATTTCAGGACGAAAATATTCACTGCCAAAATCTTCATTTGGTTTGGTTTCATGGTCACTATACAATATTTCTGCCTGTTCGTTTGCAATGAGCATTCTATCTGCACCGGGACGAAAATTCTTTTTAAACTCATCTAACAAATTGGCTTTACGTATAGCAGCCAAGCCTGATTCTTCATGCATATCAAGCGGTGAACCTACCAAACGAGCGTCTTTATTAAAGTCTCTCTCATACACTTTTATATTCGCACCCTTAAGTTGTAAAAGCCTTGCCAATGTGAGTCCGCCCGGGCCGCCACCAACGATCGCTATTGATTTATTGTCTATAAGCATTTCTAAAATTTATTTAGGAATGCAAAACTATTTCTGCTTTAAAACCGATAATAGTACAAATCGGTCGTTTTCATTTTTAAATAATTCTTTTGGCACTACGCCTGAAAACTTTTTTATCGCCTTAATAAAATGGGTTTGATCTGCGAAGTTTAGTTCAGGAAAAAGTTTGCCTTGTGCAATGTGTTCTAACGATTTTCTAAAGCGTAAAATATTACAATATGATTTTAATGAAAGTCCGAAGCGCTGACTGAAATAACGATTAATTTGCCTGCTGCTCCAAAACACATTTCGGGATAAATCTTCTACGCTCATTTCTCCATTTGAAGCGTAAATCAATTCAAAAAGTTTGCGTTTCCTTTCATCAATTGCCGTAGGTAACATATCTTTTATTTTTTGTGATGCTTTGTTATAAAAGGCATCAAAATCTTTGAAATCATCACCATTGAAATTCCAAAAATCATTTGTAAGATTTGTCGCCTTATTTAATATACCGGCGATAGAAGTATGTAAAATATATTCAACGGCAAGCGGTTTAAGATTAATATCAAAAAAGAATGTTTTCGGAGGAATGCTTCTTTGTTTAGGTGCGGTTTCTAATCCCGTAAGTATAATACGAAAAGGCGTTGATGCAGATTGCAAAAAAAACAAATCAATTCTTCCATCAGGTATTACAACAACTTCTTTTGCTTCAATTGATTCAGTATAAAACATTCCAAAACTTTCTACAAAGTCAGTAAGAGATTTATCAGGTTTGATGAATTTGTAATGAAAGTCATTATCCATTATTTTTTTTCATTAATAAGTATAATATAAATGAGGCCCAATGTATTTGCTACAGGCGAAATAATCGACGCTCCTTATTATAAACAGGCTGCAACAGAAACTAAATTAATGGTTATTGCTAATCCAGTACAACTGATAAATTTTAAAAGTGAATGATCTTGTTGAGCAGGCTTAATGCTTATTGCCTTCTTTTATAACATATTTCTTTGAGTTATATTGTTACATAATCAAATGCTTTTAATAACTGCCTGCAGATAATCCAGTTGAAAAACTGCTCGGAACCTTAATAATCTTCATCATAAAAGCTGCTAAAAAAAATTTCTTTATTAAGCGAAGATTCGGCAAGAGACAAGAACTACCGGTTCCTAATGCTTACTGTTATCGTTTTCGCACATTCATGTTTCGTTTTCGCACACTTGTCCTTATAGCAAGCGATCAAACCATTGATATATAAGGGTTTCAGCTTTGGCATGTACGTTGAAAATTGTTATTGATGAAAATTAATCATAAATAAAAAAAACAATTTTATATGACACTAAAAATTATGGCTATTGCAGCCACCATTATCGCATCGTCGCTTGCGCGGTAGTCCTGAGAGATCAACACCT
>CAZZXW010000317.1:0-2414 GCA_964658095.1 uncultured Parafilimonas sp.
TTCAATCAGGGGAAAAGAAAATGTAAAAAAAGCTACAGAGCTTACCATGAATTATGAATTTGCTAAAAAACAACAAATAGCAAAAGATGAAGAATTAAAACAAAGAGACCTGGCAAAAACCAAACAAACTGCATTAATTATCGGATTAACACTCACGCTTTTGTTAGCGGTTGTCGCATTTAACGGCCTTAGAAACAAACGCAGGGCTAACCATTTATTGTTACAGCAAAAAGAAAAAATTGAAAGTACTTTATCAGAATTAAAAAATACACAAGCGCAATTAATACATAGCGAGAAGATGGCAAGCCTTGGAGAACTTACTGCAGGCATTGCACATGAAATACAAAACCCTTTAAACTTTGTAAATAATTTTTCAGAAATAAACAGTGAGCTGATTGAAGAATTAAAAAGTGAAAAATTAAAGGTCAGCAGCGAAAGAGATGAACAATTAGAAAATGAACTTTTAAATGACATTGCAGCCAATGAAGAAAAAATAAATCATCATGGCAAGCGGGCAGATGCAATTGTAAAAGGCATGCTGCAACATTCAAGGCAAACAAAAAACATGAAAGAACTAACAGATATTAATGCTTTGTGTGATGAATATTTAAGATTAAGCTTTCACGGTTTGCGTGCAAAAGACAAAGATTTTAATGCCGATTTTAAAACAGATTTTGATAAAAGTATTGGTAAGATAAATATCGTTCCGCAGGATATTGGAAGAATGTTGCTTAACCTTTTTAATAATGCGTTTTATGCAGTAAATGAAAAGAAAAAGCTAATGGCTAACAGCTATCAGCCAACGGTTGAAGTTAAAACCTGCAGAACTAATAATAAGGTTGAAATTATAGTAAGTGACAATGGCAATGGCATTCCGCAAAACATCATTGATAAAATATTTCACCCGTTTTTTACCACAAAACCCACCGGAGAAGGAACAGGTTTGGGCTTAAGCTTAGCTTATGACATCATTACTAAAGAACATGGCGGAAGCATTAAAGCAGAAAGTAAAGAAGGTGAAGGAAGTATGTTTATAATTAACTTACCTGCTTAACTTCAAGCTGTAAATAAGGCTAACCAGATAAATCTGATTTACACTATGATGCAGACAATTTATATTTGTCAATAAATAATTTCTTTATGAAAATTTTGGTGGTAGATGATGAACAAGACATCAAAACTTTATTTGAACAACGTTTTCGCAAAGAAATTCGCAACGGTGAATATGTGTTTGCGTTTGCCAATTCTGGCGAAGAAGCGCTTAATTATGTAAACAAGCATGAACATGAGATTGTATTGATTCTTTCAGATATAAATATGCCCGGCATGAGTGGCCTTGAATTGCTGAAAAAAATAAAGCATATTTACGAGATACCTCCGCCAATCGTTATGATGATAACCGCTTATGGAGACGAAGAAAATTATAATAAATCAGTACAGTTAGGCGCAGATGATTTTTTAACCAAGCCACTCGACTTTAATCTTCTTAAAGACAAACTCAAAACTAAATTTCATGAATAAGATATTGGTGGCAGATGATGAAGCAGATCTTGAAACACTAATAAAGCAAAAGTTTCGCAGGCAAATAAGAGAACATCAGTACGAATTTGTTTTTGCACTGAATGGAAGAGAAGCACTTGAAAAAATTCAGGAGCAACCGGATATTGATATGGTGTTCAGTGATATTAATATGCCTGAAATGGATGGGCTTATGTTGCTTGAGAAACTGCAGCAACTTAGCCCTATTATAAAAGCAGTAATTGTTTCTGCTTATGGAGATATGGAAAATATACGCATGGCAATGAACCGCGGCGCGTTTGATTTTATTACCAAACCTGTAAACTTTACTGATCTTGAAGTAACACTAAAGAAAACAATCAATCACATTAATGAGTTAAAGAAAACACTGCAGGCTATTAAAGAAAATAACATCCTGAAGATGTATGTAGATGAATCTGTGCTGAAGTTTATGGAAAAAAAAGAATTTGAGCAATCACTTACTATAAATGAGAACGTAGTTGCAACCGTTATATTTATTGATATTTGTGGGTTTACCTCAATAACAGAAACAGAAAAGCCTGATGTGGTTATAAGCCTTTTGAACAATTATTTTGATGTGATTGTAAAAGAAATTATTGCGCAAAAAGGTTATGTAGATAAATTTATTGGTGATGCGGTGATGGCTGTTTTTCAGGGCGAATATCATTTAGACCGTGCAATAGAAGCCAGCCTTGGTGTGCGAACTGTTATTCAGAATATGCCTCCGGAAAAAGGCATTGCCGGTTTTTTGCCAAAAGTCTCAATTGGTTTAAACAGTGGCGAAATGATATCCGGCAACATTGGTGCAGCCGGTTTGCGCAGGCTTGATTATACAGTAATTGGTGATGTTGTAAATACTGCACAACGTTTACAAG
>CAZZXW010000317.1:2424-4116 GCA_964658095.1 uncultured Parafilimonas sp.
AGGTCAGATTCTTATCTCTGAAAATGCATATAACCTCATAAAAGAATCATTTACCTGTGCACCTGTAGGCAGGCTTTCACTCAAAAATAAAAAAGAATCTTTCGAAGTATTTGAAGTACTGAACTGATTAAAAAATGTAATGGATTTACAGAGCCTCCGGTTATTCATTCTTGATAAACTGCAAACCCAATTGCCTGCATGGCTTACTTACCATAATGCAGAGCACACCAGCATGGTAATACAATACGCAATTGAGTTAGGCAAAAGTGAAGGCTTGAATAATGAAGAGCTTTCATTGTTGCAGACAGCAGCTATTATGCATGATACCGGCTTCTTATCAGCATATAATGACCACGAGGAAATTTCATGCACTTTAAGCCGCGAGTTCTTACCACAATTTGGTTACAGCGAAGCACAAATTGAGGAGGTGTGCAAAATAATCATGGCCACTAAGTTGCCACAAACACCGCCTAACAAGCTTGCAGAAATTTTATGTGATGCTGATCTGTATTATATCGGCACAGATGATTATTCGCTTTACGCAAACCGCCTTTTTCGCGAGTTAAAATATAAAGATGAAAAAATTTCTAATGAAAAATGGCTAAAAAAACAGCTTACTTTTTTACAAACACATACTTATTTTACTGCATCAGCAAAAGATAAGCTGGAAGCAAAAAAACACGCAAATATTAAGAAGCTGGTTCATCATCATGAAGGGCAATACAAGCACAATGATTTTAGCTTTTCTGATATTTTATTAATGTTATTTGGTGTGGCTACTATGGGTTTTGCATTAAAAGGCTTTCTTGTTCCCAACAACTTTTTTGATGGTGGCATAACCGGCATTTCTCTGTTAATACATGATATCTACCACATCAATCTTGCATTTGTAATTATTGCTGCAAACCTTCCGCTTATTATAATGAGCATTTTTGTTGCCAGTAAAAGGTTTGCAATAAAAACGCTTGTATGTATTATATTGCTGGGCTTTTGCCTGTTCTATGTTCCTTATCCGGTTATTACTTCAGATAAACTGCTCATCTCAATTTTTGGCGGCTTTTTTCTCGGTATTGGTATTGGCCTAACCATGCGTGGTGGTTGTGCGGTTGATGGTATTGAAGTGCTTGCTTTATACACCTGGCGCCACACCAGCTTTACCATCAGCGAAATTGTGCTTGCACTCAACATCATCATATTCAGCATTGCCGCGTTTCGTTACGGCATGGAAGTATCATTGTATTCAATGCTTACTTATTTCACGGCTTCAAAAACTGTTGATTATGTGGTGGAAGGCATTGAAGCTTATACAGGCGTTACAATCATCTCTGGTAACAGTGAGCGTATTAAAGAAAAGTTGGTGAATGAAATGGGCAGAGGCATTACTGTGTATAAAGGTGAACGTGGTTTTTTGCCTGGCAGGTACGAAGTGCACACTGAAGTGGATATTATTTTTACCGTTATAACAAGGCTTGAATTACGCAGGCTTAAAAACCTGGTATATGCTGAAGATCCCAACGCATTTGTTTTTGCCAACACCATAAGAGAAACTGCTGGTGGCATTTTAAAAAGAAGGCCGGCACATTAATTTTACACTAAGTTGATTTTTTTCCATGATTGCTTCAGCACTTTCTAATTAAGAATTTGCTTTTATATCTGTTAATGCTTTTACCTTCGCCGTTTTATTTTTTGTTG
>CAZZXW010000318.1:0-4105 GCA_964658095.1 uncultured Parafilimonas sp.
TGCCCCAGCCATGTGCTTTAACCGGTGTTGGGCTGTTTTCTACAAAAGAATAATTTGTACTTGTAAAAGGGCTGGCGAGATACTGTAAATCATTTGTTGGATAAACTTTGCCCTGTGCATCTGTAGTATCGCCTCTTGCGACTGCTTCTCTGCCAATAAAATTTTTGTACTTACTCCAGTAATAATAAACATCAATTAAAAGCTTAGAACTAATCACGCCACGATAACCCATTTCATAAGACTCCATTGTTTCGGGCTTTGCCTTAGCGAAATTTGCTTTGCGTAAATAAGAGGGGTCACCGTAAGTTCGAAAACTATCAACACTTGATGCTGTATAAACGGGATATTGGTCAAACTGGTAAAGTGTATTAAATACAGGCAAACAACCAATTAACACGCTTCCCGGCGTAAATAAGTTTATATACTGATCCTGATTATCTGGAAAACGATATGCCTGCTGGTATGACAACCTGAAGTTGTTATCTTTTGCTACTTTAATTGTTGCTGTTGCTCTTGGTGTAAAGCGGCCTTTGAAATTTTCATTTTTATCATAGCGGCCAGATGCAGTTAACTTCAATACGTCATTAAATAATTGTTTTTGTAGTTGAAGATAACTTCCATATTCACTTATATTAATGGGCCCGTTGGGTTCATAAAAAATAGTGTTGGCTGAATTAAGATGATACACTCTATAACTTGCACCAAGCAGTACATCTATCACTTTTACATACTGCGAAAAATTATACTGCCCCTCAAAATGATAAACACTTGATCTGTCAGCGAACTGTGAGCCACTATCGTTGATAGAAGTTTTTATAGACTTATTAAAGGCATCTTGATATTGTGTTGTTCCCGGCAAATATCTGCCAGTATTTGCATATGCCTGCGCAGCAGCTTCAGCGGCAGCAGGTGTCATAGTTGCAACCGCACCTGAATAAATAGTAAAGTAATCTGTAAACCATTTGGAGTTCGTTTTCCATTGATTGTTAATTGATAATGCTGTTAACGTAGTTGCATAAGAATCACCTGAATTTTCCTGCGTTGTATATGCTCTTAAAAACCATGTTGGACTTTTAAACTCTAGTTTATACTGACCAATCTGGAAGTTTTTTAATGAATACCTGTCAGCGCCAGTATAAACAGTCGTACCTAATCCCCAGTTTGCAGTTAAAGATGCTTCGAGCTTATTTGTTATATTATAATAAAGTCCTCCTGACAATTTAAAATCATAAGCCTTGTAATCAACAAGGTTTTTCTCATTATATCCGGTTCTGCTTACATTCAAGGGCGAACCATCAGAATTTGAATATTTTCCTTGGAGCAGATTATTGCTTATTAAAGGCAAAGATTCAAAAACAGGGTTTGTTTGTTGAGAATAAAATGTAAGTATTTCTTTCCTTTGATTAGGGGTTAAAGCATAAGCTGGAGTTGAAGGGTCAATTCCGAAACTAGGTTCTATTATAGGTAAACTTGGGTTAGTCTGTGGATTAAAAACTGCAGTAAATGCGAATGCTTGCAGACTTGCACTTGCTTCATCGCCATACACATTTACACCATCATAATTTGGATCAGTTGTTCTTGTATTATTGGCTCCTGGTTTAATATTGCTAAGTACATTGTTGCGTTCAAGGTCAGTGCTGTCATCCGCCTGCCAGTCGTTTGCACGTATGTATTCTGCACCAATTTTAAAAGCAAATTTATCTGACACTTTTTTACCCCATCTAAAAGTAAAATCATGAAAAGGTGTAGCGCCATGCCTGTTATCATTTACATGCATTATACCTTCTTTAACCTGCACACTTAAGCCCTGGTATTTAAAAGGATCTTTGCTGGTTATAAGCAGTGTTCCGTTCATGCCACCTGAACCATATAATGCTGAGGAAGCACCTGACAACAGTTCCATATTATCAACATCAAGATCAGTTACGCCAATAACATTGCCTACTGCAAAATTTAATGCAGGCGCCTGGTTATCCATGCCATCAACCAACTGGTTTAATCTTAAATTACCGCTGCCATTAAAGCCACGTGTTGAAATAGTTTTAAAAGTATAGCTTGAGTTTATAACATCAACGCCTTTTAAATTGCCCAACGCATCATAATAATTTGGGCCGGGCGCATTACGTATAGCAGCAGAATTTATACGCTCAATAGTTACCGGCGATTCAAGTATACGTTCCGGCACTCTTGAAGCAGCTACTACTATATCCTGCCCTAACGCATAAGATGGTTGAAGCGCTGTAATTATTTCCTGGCTTTCACTTTCAACATTTATTTCTTTTGTGGTATAGCCAATTGAAGTTATAACAATAACAAGCGGCGGCTTTTTAGTAGTAAGCAACCTGAAATCACCTTTTTCATCGGTGTATGTTCCGCCGGCATTACCTTTTATGGTAACAGAAACTGCAGACAGGTTTTCTTTAGTTTGACCGTTCTTAATGTTTCCTTTAATAACAATATTTAGCTGTGCAGCTACATCATTATTAATTATGAAAAACAGCAAAAAGCCAAGCAAGACTATCGGGGACTTTCTCATAAGATTATGTATTAACGTTTAGCAAAGTAATTATTGTATAAATGTTAAAAAAAAATAATAATGTACCAGTGTGAAGAACTAATGTGCAGACGCTATTTATAAATGATGGTTGTCATCTTAAGTTACTCTTGTACGTTTGCGCTTAAAAATCTGCAGATGAAACAACCATTCAGCTTTACAGGTCAAACTGCATTTTACAAAGGCAAAGTGCGGGATGTTTATACGATACACAATGATGTATTAATAATGATTGCAAGCAACCGTATTTCTGCATTTGATGTAATACTTCCAAAGGAAATTCCGTATAAAGGCCAGGTGTTAAACCAGATTGCTGCATACATGCTTGATGCTACAAAAGATATTTGCCCTAACTGGCTGATGGATGTGCCTGCACCAAATGTTTCTATTGGTAAGAAATGTGTGCCGTTTAAAATTGAAATGGTAGTACGTGGCAACTTGGTTGGCCATGCATGGCGCACCTACAAAACCGATAAAAGAATTCTATGCGGAGCTTCTATGCCTGATGGGTTATATGAGAATGATTTTTTTCCTTCACCCATTATTACACCAAGCACCAAAGCAGCAGCCGGCCATGATGAAGACATAAGCCCTGAAGAAATTATTGCAGCTAACATTGCTACAAAAAAAGAATGGGAAACATTGAGTGATTATGCATTGCAATTATTTGAACGAGGCAAAAAGATTGCTGCCGAACACGGTTTGATATTGGCAGATACAAAGTATGAGTTTGGAAAGATTGATGAAACGATCTATTTGATGGATGAAGTGCACACTCCGGATAGTTCAAGATATTTTTATGCTGATGGATTTGATGAACGACAGGCTAAGGCCGAAAAACAAAAACAATTAAGTAAAGAGTTTGTGCGGGAATGGCTGATTGAAAATAATTTCATGGGTAAGGAAAATCAGTTTGTTCCTGAAATGAATGACGCATGGGTTAATAAAATCTCGCAGCGCTATATTGAATTATATGAAACTGTTATCGGGAAAAAATTTGTACCTGAAAATCTAAGCGACGATGAAATTTTCAGCCGTATCAATCAATCACTTCAAATAATAAAATAATAGCCCCTAAGGAAGTTAAAAGAAAATTTGGTTTGCAAATGTATTATTTAGATATTTGACTAAATATACAATCATTTAAATGAATGCAGTTTTTAAAGCTTTGAATGATGCCACACGCCGGGAGATACTTGAACTGCTGCAGAAAAAAGATTTAACTGCCGGGGAGATTGTAGAAAAATTTAATATTTCTTTCCCCAGCATTTCACACCATCTTGATTTATTAAAACAGGCACAATTGGTAACTACAAAAAAAGAAGGCCAGTATGTTTATTATTCGCTTAACACAACTGTGATGGACGATATTCTTAAATGGATAATGCAATTCAAAACAAAAAAAAAGAAATGATATGAATACAATTTTTCGCAGGCTGATCTGGCTCATCATGCTGTTGCCTGCAATTTATCTCACCATAATCTGGAAGCAAATTCCTGAAAAAGTTCCCTTGCATTTTGACTTAAAGGGCAATATAAACAGGTATGGAA
>CAZZXW010000319.1:0-3020 GCA_964658095.1 uncultured Parafilimonas sp.
TTATTTTACATCACATGAGCATCGTTATAATGTGTTGCCATTAAACAATATTAAGAATGATACGCTGATGGATATGCCTGCTTTATTCCAGTTTGCAGGCAATACTTATATGGCAATTACAGAAGCCAATTTATTAGATTATGCAGGCATGAGTTTAATAAAACGCAACGGCATACTTACAAGCCAGCTTACACCATTGCCTGATCAGGATTTGATAAAAGTAAAAGCTTCGTTGCCACATCATAGTCCGTGGAGAGTAATGATGATAAGCGACAGAGCGGGTGCTTTAATTGAATCTAATATTCTTACTGATCTTGCTGATCCTTGTAAAATACAGAATGTATCATGGCTGAAGCCTGGTAAAGCAAGCTTTCATTGGTGGAATGGCGATATATCACCAGATACAACATGGGAGCCTGGTGTTGACGACGATTTTAATAAATACTATATTGATTTTTGTGCAAGAAACAACATTCAATATCATACAATAATCGGTTATAGAAGAGTTGCTTGGTATCAGAATGATGGCATGGATTATCAGCCCGGCCCTAATACAAATATTCTTGTACCAAGACCCGGATTAGATATACAGGCTTTGAGTGATTATGCAAAAAGCAAAGGCGTGCAGCTACGTTTTTGGGTGCATTGGCAGGCGTTGTATCCAAAGCTTGATTCTGCTTTTACACAGTTTGAAAAATGGGGCATTGAAGGAATGATGGTTGATTTTTTAAACCGTGACGACCAGGAGATGGTGAAGATACAGGAAGAAATATTGCAGAAAGCCGCAGCGCATCATCTTGAGATACAATTTCACGGCGCATACAAGCCAACCGGTTTAAGCCGCACTTATCCAAATGAATCAACACGTGAAGGAACATTAAATTATGAGAATGATAAATGGGGTAATCTTATTACGCCCGATGATGATATAAATATTCCTTTTACAAGAGGCCTTGCCGGCCCGACTGATTATCATCTTGGAGGTTTCAGGGCAATGCCTCAATCAGCTTTTGTTGTTCAGGCAACAAGGCCGCATGTGCTTGGTACACGGTGCCACATGCTTGCCATGTATGTGGTGTTGGAAAATCATATGGCAATGGTGTGTGATGAACCTAAAGCTTATGAAGGCCAGCCCGGTTTTCAATTTATTAAAGAAGTGCCTACGGTTTGGGATGAAACTGTTGTACCCGGTGCAGAAGTTGGAGAATGGGTTTCTATTGCAAGAAGAAGTGGTAAGAATTGGTATATAGGAATCATTAATAACAGCAAAGCGAAAACAGTAACCATTGCGTTGAAGTTTTTATCCGCAGGAAATTATCATGCGATAATTTATAAAGATTCTGCTGATGCAGTAAAGTATCCCAATCAACTTATTAAAGAAGAAAAGACAGTTACTTCAACAGATAGCATTACTATTAATTTACCTTCCGGTGGAGGTGAAGCAATTAAACTGGAATTGAATAAATGATCAGGTTTTATTAATCTGTCATGGAACAAGTAATTGCTGAAAGCTGGTTGTATCACCGCTGAAAACATTAAAGTCAACTCTTGTTTTTATACCATTCACTCTGCCGGCAGCATTATGTTGCCAGAACTGCCATCCATCTTTTATACGCGGCGTTTTTTCTTCAAAGTAATGCGCAATCCAAAGCGGGTAATCATCAAAATCATTACCCAAAAAATTTTTATAAAAACTTATGTTGGTATAAATAATTGGCTTTACATGATATGCTTGTTCCACCGTTTGAAGCCACAGCAAAATACGATGCCGCATGCTGTCAACATTCACGCCGTACAGCTCTTCAATGTCAAGCACAGGCGGCAAATCACCATGTTCTATCTTAACTGCTTTAATAAAGTTTTGCGCCTGCATCCTTCCGCTTTTTGTGGCGAGAAAAAAATGGTAAGCGCCTCTTATAATGTTTGCATCTTTTGCATGCTGCCAGTTATTGCTGAATTGTTTATCAACATTATTCAATCCTTCGGTTGCTTTTATAAATGCAAAACGAATGCTTACATCCTGGTCATGCACAGCCGCAACAGCCGGCCAGTAAATATTTCCCTGGTAACTGCTAACATCTATGCCATGAACTTTAAAACCTAACGGTAGCTGAATAGCAAAATCAGGATATAGAGCAAACCTTGCTTCTTCTTTTTTTTGATTGTGTTTGTAGGCAACATAAATATATAAACCAAGCGCTGTTACAATTGCCGAAACAATAATAAATTTCCGGTTGTTATTTTTCTTTCTGCTTCGCTTAGCCATGTGCCCGCAACTTACAATGCTCTGTTATCAACGTAAAATTTATTGCATCATTATAATGCAGATGAGTGACATGCGATAATTATGTCTGAAAAATGTCATCATTTCTGCATGCAAACATCTTTACACTGATAGTTGTATTTTTACACAATGTATTTTAACTGGAATGATAGCGTAAACCTGTTTTCAAAACTAACTTTCAAAAGAGGTTTTAATGCTGCCAAGGTTATGGCCAGCTATCAGTTAAGCAAACTTTTTAAAAAGCCCGTGCAATGGGGTTATCCAATATCAATTTCATTTGAACCAACAACTTCCTGCAACTTACGCTGCCCTGAATGCCCAAGTGGTTTAAGAGAATTTACCAGGCCAACTGGTATGTTGAAAAAAGATTTTTTCAAAAGTACCATTGATGATATTTATAAAGAGCTGATGTACCTGATATTTTATTTTCAGGGTGAGCCATTTTTAAATCCTGATTTTTTAGAGATGGTAAAATATGCGCATGATAAAGGCATCTACACAGCCACATCAACCAATGCGCATTATTTAAATGATGAGAAAGCAAGGCGCACTGTTGAAAGCGGGCTTGACCGTTTAATAATTTCTATTGATGGTACAACGCAGGATGTTTATAAACAATATCGTGTTGGCGGCAACCTTGACAAGGTGTTACAAGGTGCCCGGAACATTGTTAAATGGAAGAAAGAATTGAAGAGTAAAACGCCGTTTGTATTTTTTCAATTTCTGGTGGTAAAGC
>CAZZXW010000319.1:3030-4049 GCA_964658095.1 uncultured Parafilimonas sp.
ATAATACGGGCAGCTATCTCAGAAACAGACGCAGAACATCAAATAGAAGATATTAAGAAACTGGCAAAAGAAATTGGTGTTGACCAGGTACGTTTTAAAACAGCGCAGGTGTATGATTATGAAAATGATCCAAACAATCTTATTCCAACTATTAGCAAATACAGCCGTTACCGCAGAGATAAAAATGGGGTTATGAAAAGTAAAAGCGGCATGAAAAACCGTTGCTGGAAAATGCAGCAAGGCAATGTAATAACATGGGATGGAATGGTTGTGCCTTGTTGCTTTGATAAAGATGCCATGCACCGTCTTGGTAACCTGAATATGCAATCGTTTAAAGAAATCTGGCATAATAATAATTACAAACAATTCAGAGGTGAGTTAATGAAAGGCAGGGAGAACATTGATATATGTGCCAACTGCAGTGAAGGGCTCACCGTATGGGAAGACTAATAAGGTTTTAATTATAATTGTTATCTATGAAATTTGTGATCACTTGCTGCACTGTATTTTTATTTTCAAACCTTTCTTTCGCACAACAAAATTCATCATCATTTGATGCTGCAAATGTTTATAAAATAAGCTGGAAAGCAGATGCACCTATAACCGGTGCCGGGTTAAGCTTAAGTGTGTTAGGCCTTCATCTCATACAAAATATAGATTCTATTTCAGCAGCAGAAGCTTTATCAAAAATGAAAAGTGATGTGCCCCGTTTTGACAGGGGCAACGTTGGGTATTATTCTCAAAATGATAATAATGCAAGCTATATACCTTTTTTTACGGGCTTTGCTACACCTGTTGCGGTATTGTTATTGAATAAAACAGAGCGGCACCAGGCTGGTAAAATTTTAGTGATGTATACAGAAGCACTTTCAATTACAGCAGCACTTTATACAATGAGTGCCGGTAATATAAGACGCAGTCGCCCGCTTGTATATGGAAGCAACACACCTTTATCAAAAAGAACAAGCAAAAATTCCCAGCGCTCTTTTTATGCAGGCCATACCGCTGCAACAGCAACA
>CAZZXW010000320.1:0-4039 GCA_964658095.1 uncultured Parafilimonas sp.
CCGATCTAAGCGCTTTAAAGCGGGGCTCATCTCTTAAAGAATCATAGTCAGGATCATTTTCAATCCAGTCTTTTTTACCAAAGCCTTTGTTAACAGCAGTTTCAAGTAAATCAAGTGCTTTTTCTTTATCTCCATGCTTTGCATATTCACAGGCTGAATTAAACAAAACACCGGCATCATCAGGATACAATTCAAGTGCTTTATTTATCAGCTTAAACGATTCTTCTTTTCTTCCAAGTTCAAACAAAAATCCTGGCATAAGCGATAATACCCTTCTGTCTGTGGGGTTAAGTTCAAGTTGTTTTAAGCCTCTGTTCACACCTTCCTGCAAAGTTTCTATTGATTCTCTTCCTAATTTTCTTAAAGCCTGGCAGTATAGCAATAAACTCTGAAAATCTTCTCTTCTTATTTCTGATGCTTTGAAAAAAAGCTGCGCTGATTTTTCTGTGTCGCCATGCGCAAAACATGCCCTTGCATATAAATAATAAGTATCGAAAGAATTAGAGTTTAATCGTATTGCTTCTTCGAATTCTTTTTCAGCCTCACTGAATTTTTGGGCAAGTGAAAATACATAACCTCTTGAAGCATGGCTTTCAGAAAGATTGGGTGCCAGCAATAATGCTTGCTGACTATTTTTTTCTGCTGCTTCAAGATCAGTTTGATGGGCACCTTCCCATTCATATAGCCATGAATGCGCATCAGCAAGACCAGCGTATGCCAATGCATAATCCGCATCAAGTGCAATGGCTTTTTCAAACATGTCTTTTGCTTCTTTTAAAAACAGGTTATGAAAAAACTGCCTGCCTTTCAGGAAATATTCATACGCACCAATAACGGTTTCAGGCCGGTGTATAACTTCTTTTTCCTGCCTGGTTAACCAGCCTTTTAATGCGGTTGCCACATTTGTAGCAATATCTTCCTGTATAGCAAAAATGTCTTCCAGCTCACGGTCGTAACGCTCTGACCATAAATGAATACCATCTGCAACGTTTATAAGCTTTGTTGTAATTCTCAAACGATTGCCAGCTTTACGCACACTGCCTTCTAACAGCGATTCAACATCAAGAATTTTTCCTATTTCACGTACATCAAGGTTTTTATTTTTTAATGCAAAAGCCGAAGTGCGGGATATTACACGCAGGTTATTTAAATGTGTAAGCGCATTCAATATTTCTTCTGAAATGCCATCACAAAAATAATCCTGCTCCACATCGTTGCTCATGTTTACAAACGGAAGAACAGCGATACTTTTCATCTGCAAAGCAGTTTTACCTGCGGATGTTTTGTTAGCAGCAACCTGTGCATTGCCTGTAATTACTTTATACATTTTTACAGGTTCTCTTACATTCTTTAGCTTTTCTTCTGTTATAAATTGTGTGGTGATATTCTTATTAATAACGTTATGATGTACCGTTTCAGAAATATAAATGCTGCCAGGTTGTGCTGCAGATTGAATGCGTGAAGCTATGTTTACGCCATCACCAAAAACATCTTCATTTTCAAAAATCACTTCACCTAAATGAATGCCTATTCTTAATTGAAAATCATTTGCAGTATTGCAATTGCGTTGAATTTGTATAGCTGCATTTACGGCATCACTTGCTGTATTAAAGCTGGCTAAAATTCCATCGCCTAATTCTTTAATAAATTTTCCGTTGAACTTTTCAATAGCAGGTTTTTGAATTTGCCTGTTGCTTTTAAGTAGTGCAAAAGCTTTCTGCTCATCGTTACCCATTAAAGCAGTATAGCCAACAATATCTGTAAACATGATCGCTGCCAACTGACGGTTTTGCTCCATTGAAACGTTTAAAATAAGCACGAAGTTAAGCTTCAAAAATCAGCGTTTGATTTCTGAAAAGTGAATTAAGCAGGCAACTGAATTATGAACCTGGTTCCTTCGTCAACTTTACTTTCTGCTTTTATTGTTCCATTATGTTCTTTAGTGATGATGTCATAAGCTAAGCTTAAACCTAAGCCTGTTCCTTGCCCTGTTGGTTTTGTGGTGAAGAATGGCTGAAAGATTTTATCAATAATGTTTTGCGGAATGCCGTTACCGTTATCAGTTACTGTTATTTCAATCTTATCATTTATTCGTCGGCTTTTAACTTCAGCCATTGGCTGATAGCCGTTAGCCATTAGCTTTTTCTTTTCATTCACTGCATAAAATGCGTTATTAAAAAGGTTCAATAACACTCTTCCAATATCCTGAGGTACGATATTTATCTTACCAATACTTTCATCAAAATCTGTTTTGAAATCTGCATTGAATTCTTTGTCTTTTGCACGCAAGCCGTGATAACTCAATCTTAAATATTCATCACACAAAGCATTAATATCCGTTAGTTCTTTTGTGCCTGATGTTTGCCTTGAATGTTGCAACATGCCTTTTACAATACTATCTGCACGTTTGCCATGATGATTTATTTTTTCTTCATTATCTTTTATATCATTTGAAATAATCATTGCTTCATCAACATTACCTGTTTTTAATTCAGATTGTAATTCGCTAACCAATTCGTGGTTTACTTCACTAAAATTATTTACAAAGTTTAGCGGGTTCTGTATCTCGTGTGCAATGCCCGCAATAAGTTCTCCAAGCGAAGCCATCTTTTCAGATTGAATAAGCTGTGCCTGTGTAGATTTTAGTTCTGATAACGCACCTTCTACTTTATCTTTTTGAGCCAGCAATAAAAGATTGGCTTGTTGCTTTTGACGGTTGTTTTTACGCTGTATAAACAGTATTACCAAAGCGGCAAGAATAATAATTCCAAATGAAATAATGATAAAGTATTGAATATTCCTGGTACGCTTTGCAGCCGCATCTTTTTTTGCCTGTGCTGCCCGAATATTAGCTTCTTTAATTTCATAATCATGCTTTAACTGGGCCTGCAAAAACCTCTTTGAGATTTCTACATTTTCCACACTATCCCTGTATAGTGTATACAGTTTATAATATTCATATGCGCCTTTATAATTGCCCTGCCTGCTTGCCAAAGAAGAAAGATTGCCATAAGCACTGGCAAGAAAATCTTTATCATTAAGCTCTTTTGCTACTTGTACACCATTTTGTAAATATTGGTTTGCCTGTGCAGGCTTATTCATTTCAATATTAAGGTTGCCAAGGTTTAAGTAAGATTCTGCAATCCCTTTCTTATCTCCTTTTTCCTGCCCCAATTTCAGCGCATCATTTAACTTCTTCATAGCTGCTGAATATTCTTTTTGTTCTTCTGAATTTGAATCAATGAATGGCAGGGATTGAGGAATGCCCGGAATATCTTTAAGGTATTTAAATTGATTTTTCCGGATGTCATCCTTCATATTCTGTATCATTTTTTCCAGCGAATCTTTATTGTATGTATCAGGATTAACCTGGGCATTTGATACATAAAAAACCGAAAGACAACTGATAAAAAGGAGCGTTTTATAATAACTCATTTATAGTAAAAATTAGTAAAATTTTTTTTTATAAGGTATGCAACTGATTTTTATATAGCGATTGTTGTTATAAATTAATTAATTGGCAAATGAATTATAAACGCACTTCCGTCACCTTCTTTGCTGTCCACTTTTATTGTTCCGTTATGTTCTTTGGTGATGATGTCATACGCTAAACTCAAACCCAACCCAGTTCCCTGTCCTGTTGGTTTTGTAGTAAAGAATGGCTGGAATATTTTATCAATAATGTTTTGAGGAATGCCGTTGCCGTTGTCGGTTACTGTTATTTCAACCTTGTCATTTACTCTGCGTGTTTTTACTTCAGCTATTGGCTGATAGCTGCTAGCCATTAGCTTTTTCTTTTCATTCACTGCATAAAATGCATTATTAAAAAGATTGAGCAACACTCTTCCAATATCCTGAGGAACGATGTTTATTTGTCCAATTGTTTTATCGAAATCTGTTTTTATGTCTGCGTTGAAGTTTTTGTCTTTTGTACGCAAACCATGATAAGAAAGCCGCAAATATTCATCGCATAAAACATTAATGTCTGTTGGTTCTTTTACACCTTTTGTTTGCCTTGAATGTTGCAACATGCCTTTTA
>CAZZXW010000321.1:0-4013 GCA_964658095.1 uncultured Parafilimonas sp.
TTAGAAACGTAAATGTTCATAAAACAAATTTTAAATTGATAAATTTGAGTGCAGTAAAAACAGAAGTGAGAGAAGGCTAAAATTTACTTTTAAGTAAAAATAAGATTTGTCTTAAGTATGCTTATTACAACTCAATTGAATCAAATGTAAGCATTTTTTGCTAACATAAAACGCATCATCATTAATCAACTATTCTGTACCGGTTTAAAAAATAATTTGATCAAAAAATTCTGCTGCTGTAAAACCGAAGACATTAAATTTACTTTTTTTACAGAACCTCCACTTATGAAGAAATATACATTGCTTTTTATTTGCTTTTGCATAATTACAGCCGCATTTGCACAGGAAACTTTTCCCGTTAACGGTGTGCATGATTATCGCGAAGGTTACGTTGCCTTTACACATGCAACCATTGTAAAAGATACAAAAAATATTTTAAAAGATGCGACGCTCATCATCAAAGAAGGAAAAATAATCAGCGTTGGAAACAACCTAAATGTGCCAAAAGATGCTGCTACTATTGATTGCAAAGGCAAATACATTTATCCTTCATTCATAGATTTAATAAGCGACTATGGAATTACCGTTGCAGAACAACCAAAACGCACAAGAGATTTTTACCGTGCACAGTTTGTAAGTGATACAAAAGGCGCTTATGGATGGAACCAGGCAATACGGCCAGAAACAGATGCATCAAAAATTTTTACGGCGAATGATAGTAAAGCAAAAGACTTGCGCAGCCTGGGTTTTGCCGCTGTGCTTACGCATTTGCAGGATGGCATTGCACGTGGCACCGGAACATTGGTTACGTTAAGTGATGAGAAGGAAAATTTTGATATGCTGAAAGATAAAGCCGCAGCATTTTATTCATTTAATAAAGGCACTTCAAACCAGGATTATCCAACATCATTAATGGGTTCAATTGCTTTATTAAGACAAACATATCTTGATGCAAGCTGGTATAAAAATCTGCCGCCGGCAGACAAAGAAAAATCAACAAGTGAAGGCATTAATCTTTCATTAGAAGCATGGAATAGTAATCAATCATTACCGCAAATATTTGATGCCGGTGATAAATGGAATGTGTTGCGTGCAAAAAAAATTGCTGATGAATTTAATGTTCAATACATAATTAAAGCAGGCGGAAATGAATACCAGCGGATGGATGAAATGATTGCATCAAAAGCAAATTTTATTCTGCCATTAAATTTTCCAAAAGCAATTGATGTAGAAGACCCAAATGCTGCAAGACTGGTTGCGCTAAATGTGATGAAGAATTGGGAAATGGCGCCGCTTGAACCAGGCATGTTTGATAAAGCGGGAATTAATTTTGCAATTACAGCAAGCGGCACAACCGGCACTGAATTTTTAGATAACCTGCGCAAAGCAATTGACAATGGTTTAAGCCAGGATAAAGCTTTAGATGCATTAACAAAAACACCCGCAACATTAATTGGTGTGTATGATAAAGTTGGAAGCCTTGATGCAGGTAAGCTGGCTGATTTTATCATCACAACCGGGCCTGTGTTTGATGAAAAAACTACTTTCTTACAAAACTGGATTCAGGGAAAAAAGTTTGTACTTACTAATGATGGCTGGAACGATTATCGTGGCAACTATAAGCTTACCATCAAACAAAATAATAACAGCAAACAATATGATGTTGTAGTTGATGGAAAGCCGGGCAAGCTTTCATCAACAATAAAATCTGCAGGCGACACAACAAAAAATGATCTTAACTTAAGTATCAATAATAGTAGTGTTAATTTAACCTGGAGTAATAAAGCAGATAGTTCAAAAATAAATTCTCTATCAGGTGTTATAAGCAACAACATCTGGAATGGTTCAGGTTATGATGCAAGTGGAAATGTTGTTAGCTGGAATATGATGGTTTCATCGCCTTATGTTGAAAAGCCTGATACATCAAAACCCAAACAAAAAAAGAACGATATAAATACAACGGTGTTATATCCGTTTATTGGCTATGGTTTTTCTGAAATGCCAAAGCAGGAAGATGTGCTGATTAAAAATGCAACGGTGTGGACGAACGAATCAGACAGTGTTTTATCAAATACAGATGTATTAATCAAGAATGGAAAAATTGCTGCTGTTGGTAAAAATTTATCTGCCGGTAATGCAAAACAAATTGATGGTACGAATGAATATGTAACGCCGGGCATTATTGATGAACATTCGCATATTGCTGTTGATGGTGGTGTAAATGAATGCTCACAATCTGTAACATCAGAAGTGCGCATAGCAGATGTAATTGATCCGGAAGATATACAGATCTATCGCCAGCTTTCAGATGGTGTAACTGCTGTACACATTTTACATGGCAGTTGTAATACTATTGGCGGACAAACACAGATGATAAAAATGCGCTGGGGCAAAGATGCAGAAGAGGTGAAGTTTGCCAACTGGGACCCGTTTATAAAATTTGCTTTAGGTGAAAACGTAAAACGTTCTTACAGCCCAACCAACAACCGTTTTCCGGATAGCCGTATGGGTGTAGAGCAAGTGTTGATGGATGCGTTTACACGTGCAGAAGATTATCAAAAACAAGGTGCAAATAAAAGAAGGGATTTAGAGCTAGATGCGCTGGTTGAAATTCTTAATCATAAAAGATTTATTACTTGCCATTCTTATGTACAAAGTGAAATAAATATGCTGATGCATGTTGCTGATTCATTTCATTTTCGCGTAAACACATTCACACATATTTTAGAAGGATATAAAGTGGCTGATAAAATGAAAGCGCATGGTGCATTTGCATCAACCTTCAGCGACTGGTGGGCTTATAAAGCAGAAGTGCAAGATGCCATTCCATATAACGCTGCATTGATGACGGACGTTGGATTAACTGTTGCTGTAAACAGTGATGATCCTGAGCAGGCTCGTCATTTAAACCAGGAAGCTGCAAAAAGTATAAAGTATGGTGGCTTAACAGAAACACAGGCTTTTAAAATGTGTACATTAAATCCTGCAACCATGCTGCACATTGCAGACAGGGTTGGCAGTATAAAAGTTGGCAAAGATGCTGATGTGGTTTTATGGAATAATAATCCTTTAAGCGTTTATGCTACCGTGCAAAAAACTTTTGTTGACGGCACTGAATATTATGACAGGCAACGCGACTCAACCATGCGTATTTATATAGCTTCTGAAAGAAACCGGCTTATTCAAAAAATGTTAGCAGCTAAAAAAGCTGGTGCAAAAACGCAACCAGCTGTTATGACGTTTGATGGAGACAGTGAAGATGATGGAGATAAAAATGGATTTTAAAGTTTGCAATTTGAATTAAGTTTTATTGTTTCAAGGTTTAAATGTTTTAGTGTTATGGCAACATTTCAAAAGTTTGAAGAAATTGTTTCCTGGCAAAAAGCAAGAGATTTAAACAAGAAAATTGGATTTCTTATTGATAATGGAAACTTCAAATCTAATTATCGTTTAATAAATCAAATAGAAGGTTCTGCAGGCTCAATCATGGATAACATTGCTGAAGGATTTGAAAGAAGTGGCAATAAAGAATTTATCCAATTTCTATATATTGCCAAAGGCTCTTGTGGAGAATTAAGATCACAATTATATAGAGCTATTGATCGAAAATATCTTAATCAAAAACAGTTTGATGAATTTTACAATTCAACAATTGAAATAAGTGTTCTTATTCAAAAGCTGATAAACTATCTATATCAATCTGAAATAAAAGGAACAAAGTATAAAAAGAACACTGAAACTTTGAAACAATAAAACTCTTAAACGTTTAAAATCCCAAATTAAATCCCAACTCAAAATTTACCCAGGTTGACCAATTGTGCGGTGTATCAATTCCATCAAAAACAACCGCTGCATCAAAACCTGCAAGATGAACGCCAGCGCCAATATCTGCTGCAAAACGGGTAGATGTATTATCATCATCTTTATTGCTTAAAAAACCAGCACCCAGATCGCCTTGCAAAAAAACTTTATGCATCGTAAGCGGCAAATATTTTCTGAAGCCAAGTTTCAAA
>CAZZXW010000322.1:0-3989 GCA_964658095.1 uncultured Parafilimonas sp.
TTCACCAAAAGTGATTGAAGCAAGAGCCGGCGTCGTTGAAATGCTTTTGATCAATCATCCTTTAGATTGCCCAATTTGCGACCAGGCTGGTGAGTGTGATTTGCAGGATCTTAGTTTCAACCATGGCAAAGGCGGTACACGTTATGAATTTCAACGCCGCACTTTCGAGAAACATACTTTAGGCCCGCACATACAATTGCATATGACGCGTTGCATACTTTGTTACCGTTGTGTGTTTGCGGCAGACCAGCTTACCAATACAAGGCAGCATGGAATTTTAGACAGGGGTGATCATTCTGAAATTGCAACTTACATTGAGAAGAGTTTAGATAATGATTTTATTGGAAATGTGATTGATGTTTGTCCTGTTGGTGCTTTAACTGACAGAACTTTCCGTTTTAAAAATCGCGTTTGGTTTACTAAGCCGGTTGATGCACATCGTGATTGCCCAAAATGCTGTGGTGAAGTAAGATTATGGATGCGTGGTGATGAGGTGTTTCGTGTTACAGCACGCAAAGATGAATGGGGTGAAATTGCAAATGCTGCAAACGGAAAAACAGGCTGGATATGTAATGAATGCCGTTTCGAGAAAAAAGATACAAAAGATTGGGTGATAGAAGGCGCAACTAAAGTAAATCGCCAATCGGTTATTGCATCTAACAAATATGTTGGTTTGCAAAAGCCGCCTGAATTTATTGAAGAAGTGATGCACGGCGTAAAACCAAGGTACATGCTGGATATTCACAACGTAAGCGGAGTAAATGAGCCGGAAATAAGACTGGATTTAATCGAAGGTCCGGCACATAGCGAAAACTTTGAAATAGCTGATGAAAAACGTGAAGAAAAAAATATTTTAAAAGATTCTGAATGATTCAACTGCTTATTATAGACTGGCTTCTTTTGCTTGAAAAATTTATTCTTATTGCTATAGTAATATTAGCTTCTTTATTTATTGCCATGTATGAAACTTATGCAGAAAGAAAAATTGCTGCATTTATGCAAGACAGGATTGGACCAAACCGAGCAGGTCCGTTCGGTATTATGCAGCCGCTTGCAGATGGCATGAAACTATTTTTTAAAGAAGAAATTATTCCAAACAGTTCAAATAAAATTTTATTTGTTTTAGGTCCATCATTAGCCATGTTAACTGCAATGATGACCTGCGCTGTTGTACCATGGAGCGGTGATGTGAATTTGTTTGGAAGAACAATTCCGCTTCAGATTGCAGATGTAAATATTGGCATTTTATACGTGTTTGCGGTTGTAAGTTTAGGCATTTATGGAGTAATGATTGGCGGCTGGGCATCAAACAATAAATATTCTTTGCTTGCAGCTTTGCGTGGCGCCAGCCAGGTTATAAGTTATGAACTGGCAATGGGTATTTCATTAATTGCTTTATTAATGATGACAGGTAGTTTAAGCCTGAAAACAATTGTGGAACAGCAAATGCATACACATTGGAATATCTGGTACCAGCCGCTTGGATTTTTAATATTTTTTGTTTGTGCATTGGCAGAATGTAACCGTACACCATTCGATTTATCAGAAGCGGAAAACGAATTAAACATGGGTTACCACCAGGAATATTCATCTATGAAACTTGGTTTTTATTTGTTTGCTGAATATGTGAATATGTTTATCAGCAGTGCAATAATGGCAACCTTGTTTTTTGGCGGTTATGATATTCCTTTCTTTAACGAAAGTGCGCATGCAAATTTAGGTAACTGGTTGGCGCTGCTTGGTGTTGCCTGTTTCATGATTAAGATTGCCATCTTCATATTTATATTCATGTGGATTAGATGGACGGTTCCAAGATTTCGTTACGACCAGTTAATGAATCTTGGATGGAAAAAATTAATCCCACTTGCATTAGCAAATATGCTGATAACAGGCGCAGTAGTTTTATGGTTAAAAAAATAATTAATCATGATCAAGAATATCTTTTATAAAAGTTATACTTATACATGGCAAAACGTTTTAACCATTGCTCACTTAATTTTTATTATAACCTTTTCAACCGGATTAATGTTAATTAAGCTTTACAATAATTCTTTTGCAAAAGGTTTATTCGTTGTTTCAGTTAGCTTGGCTGTTGTTTATACTATTTTAAAAGTATTCGCAGAGCGAAAAAAGAAACATTGCTCAGAGAAATCAACTTAAATTAAAAACAAATTGCTTCAGCTTGATATTTTGACTTTTTACTTTTTACTTTTGAACTAATTTAATGACAACATTTACAAACAGAGCAAAGCCCGTAAACCGTAAGCCGATGACTTTTATTGAAAGCATTTACTTATGGAACATTTTTAAAGGCATGATGATTACGCTCAAACATTTTTTCAGAAAGAAGGTAACTATTCAATATCCTGAACAAAAGCGCCCATTCAGTCCTGTATTTCGTGGCGTTCAAATTTTAAATCGTGATGAAGAAGGCAGGGAACGTTGCACAGCTTGTGGTTTGTGCGCTTTGGCTTGTCCCGCAGAAGCTATAACAATGGAAGCTGCAGAGCGTATGCCCGGCGAAGAAACATTATACCTCGAAGAAAAATATGCAGCTAAATATGAAATAAATATGTTGCGCTGTATATTCTGCGGATTTTGCGAAGAAGCTTGTCCTAAAGATGCCATTTATCTTTCTGAAACATTTGCGCCATCAGCATACAACCGAAAAAATTTTATTTATAACAAACAAGACCTGCTGATTCCTGATCCAAAAACACAACCGGAAGAATTTGCAGAAGCAAAAGGTTTAAGAGATAATCAAAAAGCAAAAAAAGAACCTTTCTAATGACTGCCACCGAAATATTATTTTGGTTTTTAAGCGCACTTGCATTGTTTAGCGCATTAATGGTTTTGGCAAGCAAAAATCCTGTACACAGTGTACTTTGGCTCATTATTGTTTTCTTCGCCATCAGCGGTCATTACATTTTATTAAATGCACAGTTTCTTGCTATTGTTAATTTAATCGTTTATGCAGGTGCCATTATGGTGCTGTTTTTATTTGTAATCATGCTTATGAATTTAAATACCAATGCTGAGCCGCAAAGAAATTCTTTAGTAAGATTAGCAGGTGTTGTTGCCGGCGGATTATTGTTAACCGTAATGATATCAGCAGTACGCTCAGCTAATGAAATAACTAACAGTAGCGCAACAATGAATGAAGGTGATATTGGATTGATACAAAATTTAGGTAAGATATTATTCACGCAATATGTTGTGCCGTTTGAATTAAGCAGCGTTTTATTTTTAAGTGCAATGGTTGGTGCAGTGGTAATTGGAAAGAAGGAATAATTCGGCGATTTGGCATTGGTTAATGTGCCTATGAAATTGCCGAATGGTCAAATTGATAAATTAGCGAATTGAATTTATGCCGATTCAGTATTATATAATTTTAGCAGCAGCACTTTTTTGTATTGGCGTAGCCGGTGTATTAATACGCCGCAACGCAATTATTGTTTTTATGTGTATTGAGTTAATGCTGAATTCTGTAAACCTTATGCTGGTGGCATTTTCAAAAATGCATTATGCCTTAAGCAACACGCCAGGTAAAGAAGCTTCTTACATTGGCTCAGATGCGCAGTTGTTTGTTTTTTTTATAATGGTAGTTGCAGCGGCAGAAGTGAGTGTAGGGTTGGCAATTATTGTAATGATGTACCGCAACGTACATTCAACAGATGTAAATTTTTTAAACAGGCTGAAAAATTAAAAACTCAAAAGTAAATTTCAAAATAGCCCGCTCTGTTTTGACTTTTAACTTTTGACTTATGATGGTTTACTTAATTCCGCTTTTCCCATTGCTTGGTTTTTTATTGAATGGTTTGTTTAGAAAATCATTATCAAAAAGCCTTGTTGGCATAATTGGTTGCGGTGTTATACTTGCATCCTTTATTATAAGTTGTATTTTATTTTTTGATGTAAGGTCAGGCGGCGCTTTGCCTGTTCAACCATTATTTCAGTTCATTAATATTTCTTCTTTTAAAATTGATTTT
>CAZZXW010000323.1:0-3980 GCA_964658095.1 uncultured Parafilimonas sp.
TTATAACAAATACATCTTCATTATCCCTTTTTAATAAGAATTTTTCCCTTGCATATTTTTCTAAAGCTGCAGAATTGTTCTGCAGATCAGCAAGATTTTTTTTAGTTTGATCTATCTGCTCCTGGTAAAATTTTTTACTTGTCAGCAATTCATTTAACTGCCGTTTATGTTCAAGTTGTGCAAAAAAATCATTATGATCAATAAACAGCATTAATACAAAAAATGCTGTTAGTGAGATAATGTATTTATTTCGGGCCAGCTTAAAAATATCTTTCATCAGCATAAATGTTTAATGAAATAAAATTACAAAAAAAGTAATAGATTTTATACACATGTGTGTTTGTGCATAATTATTTACCAAACTTAAATTTTCCTTTTGGATAAACGGCGCTTTTACCCAACTCCTCTTCTATTCGTAATAACTGGTTATACTTTGCCATACGATCTGTGCGTGAAGCAGAACCTGTTTTAATCTGCCCGCAATTCAACGCAACAGCAAGATCAGCGATAGTGGTATCTTCTGTTTCACCACTGCGATGGCTCATGATAGTTGTATAGCCATTTGTTTGTGCAAGTTGCACTGCATTTATTGTTTCTGTAACTGTTCCGATTTGATTTACTTTAATAAGAATGCTGTTAGCAATGTGATTGGTTATACCGCGTTGTAAAATTTTTGTGTTTGTAACAAACAAATCATCACCAACCAACTGCACTTTGTGGCCAATTGCATCAGTTAGTTTTTTCCAGCCATCCCAATCTTCTTCGGCCATACCATCTTCGATTGAAATGATAGGATATTTGTTCACCCAGTTAGTCCAGTATGCCACCATTTCATCGCTGCTTATTATTTTACCACTGCTTTTATAAAATTTATATTGATCATTAAAATACATTTCACTGCTGGCTGCATCTAATGCAATAGAAATTTGTTCCCCAGTTTTAAAACCCGCAGCTTCAATTGCCTGCAATACAGTTTCAATCGCTTCTTCGTTGCTTTGAATATCCGGCGCAAAGCCACCTTCATCACCAACATTTGTGCTATAACCTTTTTTCTTTAATACACTTTTCAGCTTATGAAATACTTCAACGCCCCAACGCAATGCTTCACTAAAACTATCTGCACCAACAGGCACAATCATGTACTCCTGGTAGTCTATTTTATTATCAGCATGTACGCCGCCGTTCAAAATATTCATTAATGGAATTGGAAGAACAGTTGCATTTACACCTCCTAAATATCTATACAAAGGCAAATCACTTTCAAGTGCTGCCGCCTTTGCCGCCGCCATAGAAACCGCAAGAATTGCATTAGCACCCAGCTTGCCTTTATTATCAGTTCCATCAATATCAATCAGCTTTGCATCAATGCCTGTTTGATCACTTACATCAAAACCTTTAAGTTGTTCCGCAATTGTTTTATTTACATTTGAAACAGCTTTCAAAACGCCTTTACCTGTATAAATTTTATCATCTGCATCACGCAGTTCTACAGCTTCATGAATGCCTGTTGACGCACCGCTTGGAACGGCAGCTCTTCCTAAAAAACCGGCTTCTGTTATTACATCTGCTTCAACTGTAGGGTTGCCACGACTATCTAAAATTTGCCTGGCATGAATACTTGCTATATAGCTCATTATTTTATTCTTTTAATTATAAAATTGTATTGTTATAAAACCTGCAAACATATTGTTATACATCACAAAACAAAACTATTTTTCAGCACTTACAATTATTGAAGCAAAGTGCATGACCAACTTTCCGTTTACAATTTTATTATTGCAAACATTATACACTTCCTCTCTTATTTTTTTACGGGTTGCTTCATCCGCTTTGCTTAAAGCGCCAACAACCGGTGCTGCTATATCCGTCATGTTTTGCCAGTATTGATCTGCAGAATCATACTTAACCTCACCATGAATAATCTCTTCTTTCACATTTTTAAATCCTGCTTCTTCAAACATTTCTTTTATTAAACCTGGCTTTGCACAACGAAACATTCCCGGCGCTCCTGCCGGTGGTTGCGGCATTTCAATATTGCCTGATAACACTTTCATCATTATTGTAATCCATTCATTATTTTCCGGTGCAGCCCAAACTGAAGTTGCAGCCTTACCATCATCTTTACAAACACGAAACATTTCATTTGCTGCCATCTGCATATCAGGAAAAAACATAAAACCCATGCGGCAACTTATCTTATCAAAAAAATTATCTTCAAATGGCAAATCACTTACATCAGCTACTTTAAACTCTATGTTTTCTATATCATTTTCATCGGCAAATTCCCGCGCTACTGTAAGCATTTTATCAGAAACATCAGTAGCATAAACTTCACCGTTTTTCACCATTTCAGCAATAGTAAATGCAGGCTCGCCAGTGCCGGATGCAATATCAAGCACAATATCGTTGGATTGTATGGCAAGTGCTTTTATAATGGCATCACCCATTGGCTTTAAAAAATTCATATTGAAATCATTCCATTTCTTCCAGCCGCCTGAAAATTTATTCCAGGTTTCTTTTTGCTGATCACGGATGGCTTGCAGTTGTGTATCCATAAATTTATTATAAAGAACCACACTAAGGTATAGAATGAAAATAATTCAGTTGATAAATAAAAAATAATTTAGCATTTGATATGCTTGATAAAATGAATGATAATAAAAATATTTTAGGCTTGCATTTACCAACTGATCCGCGCTGGGCAGAGCTTGCAAAAATTAATCTTGAAGATATATTAAGCGATCATGCATATTGTGAACAAAAGGCTGCCACAAGTTGCATATCATTAATACAACAATATGCAGAGAAAGATGAATTGGTGAATGCATTATCGCCAATTGTAACAGAAGAATGGGGACACTTTAGATTAGTGTTGCAGGAGTTAAGAAAACGTAATTTAAAATTAGGCAGGCAGCGGAAAGATGAATACGTAAATATGCTTTTACAGTTTGAAATTAAAGGCGGAAGTGCAGACAACCGTTTGTTAGATAAGCTGCTGATTTGCGCTTTGATTGAAGCAAGAAGCTGTGAACGCTTTAAGCGCTTAAGTGAAAATTTAGACGATGATTATTTATGCAATTTTTATCGCCGGTTTATGGAAAGCGAAGCCGGGCATTATGTAACGTTTATTGAGCTTGCAGAAATTTATATTGATAAAAATAAAGTAGATAAACGCTGGAATGAATGGCTTATTTACGAAGCATCAATCATGCAACAATTAGAAGTAAATGGAAGAAGTATACATTAATTAATGCGATGAAGCCAGCGTAAATTTCCGGTACTGCATCCAGTGATAAAAAGCAATAAATGCAGGAAGAAATATTAACGTTGAGATCAAGCTATTTCTGTAAAAAGGCAAACCAAAACTATACGACTGCCACAAGCCACTTATGTCTTTATTAAAACCCATTATCGCACCTTGAGTTTTCCAAACAATTAAATTAGACAGCAGGAAAAAAACCGTTGGACCAATAAAGGCCGCTCCAAAAATGCCGGCTGTTTTAAAATTACGAAAACCAATTCCTATAAAGGTTATCAAAGCAAACAAAATATAGTTATAAACCTGGCCACTATAAAAACCGGCGTAAGGAAAAAGATTCAAAGCATATAAAACCTGTATTAAAACATCACTAAAAAACAAAGTTGTCAATGGCAATAAAAAAGCTTTTGTTTTATCTTTTGTTGTTAAACCTGCAAACAATGCAACTGCAATAACTGTAGTAAACCCGCTTAAATTTATTTGTGGTGCGCACATAATTTTTACAATAACCGTTAATGCAATTAAAATGCAATAAAATAAAATTGTTTGCCGTGATGTTTTCATGTAACTTATTTAAAACGAAATTAAAGCTTATTAACTAAGGCACAAAAGCCTTATAAGCCAGCAGCTTTTCGCCGGCAGTAATTTTATAGCTTTCGTTTGCCAAAACAGCAATGGCTTCTCCTTTTTTTGCACTGATTGAATTTGTGCCGGTAACACT
>CAZZXW010000324.1:0-3945 GCA_964658095.1 uncultured Parafilimonas sp.
ATTAACCAAACAGGAAAACCTTGATTTTTTCCGCGACCTGAAGATTTCTTTTTTTGCAGTTGATGAAGCGCATTGTATTTCAGAATGGGGCCACGACTTTAGACCTGAATACAGAAGACTGCGGGAAATGATGGACATTATTGATAAAGATATTCCTGTGGTTGCATTAACTGCAACAGCAACACCGAAAGTGCAAAGTGATATAGTTAGAAACCTGGACTTAAGAAGTCCAAATATTTTTATTTCGTCATTCAACCGTCCAAATCTTTATTACGAGATACAGCCTAAGATTAAGAAAGATCAAACGGTAAAAAACCTGGTGCGTTTTATTTCGCAAAATGCCGGCAAGAGCGGCATCATCTATACACTCAATCGTAAAACAACCGAAGAACTTGCAGAATTATTGGTTGCGAATAACATTAAAGCCGTTGCCTATCACGCCGGGCTTGATTCCAAATTAAGAGCAGAACGGCAGGATCTTTTTTTGAATGAAGATGTGCAGGTAATAGTTGCCACGATAGCATTTGGAATGGGCATTGATAAACCCGACATCCGTTTTGTAATTCATTACAATATTCCAAAGTCAATTGAAAATTATTACCAGGAAACAGGCCGCGCTGGCCGTGATGGCTTGGAAGGAAAATGTATTTTATATTATTCGCATAAAGATGTAAGTAAGCTCGAACATTTAATGCGTGATAAACCTTTAAGTGAACGTGAAGTGGGTGCGCAGCTTATTAATGAATCGGTGGCTTATGCTGAGAGTTCTGTTTGCCGCAGAAAAATATTGTTGCATTATTTTGGTGAAGAAAGAAAAGAAGAAAACTGCGGCAGTTGCGATAACTGTCTTCATCCAAAAGAAAAAATAGAAACAAAAGATGATGTGGTAAAAGCGTTGAAAGTTATCAAAGCGCTTGATGAAAAATTCCCGGCAGAATATGTTATTAATATTATCATAGGAAAAATGACGCCACAGGTTACTATGTTTCGTCATGAAGGCTTCCCCGAATTTGGTATTGGTAAAGATAAAGATGAACATTTCTGGAACAGTTTAATACGCCAGATGCTATTGGGCAACATCATAAGAAAAGATATTGAAGAATACGGCTTATTGAAATTTACAGAAGCAGGCATTAAGTTTATGAAGAAGCCGGTTTCGTTCAAAATTGTTTTAAACAATTTGTTTGAAGAAGCCAATGCGGATGATGATGAAGGCGAAGGCAGCAACGCCGGCGCGGCGGCAGATGAAAGGCTATTTGAAATGCTGAAAGAGTTACGCCAGCAGGAAGGCAAAAAGAAGAAGCTACCTCCGTTTGTTTTGTTTCTTGAAAGTTCGTTGCAGGATATGGCAACCATGTATCCTACTACATTGGCAGAACTTGAAAAATGCCAGGGCGTAAGCAAGGGTAAGGCACTAAAGTTTGGAAGACCTTTTGTTGATCTTATTGCGAGGTATGTTGAAGAAAATGAGATTGAAAAGCCGGATGATTTTGTAATGAAATCTGTTCTTAACAGAGGCAATAATAAAATTTACATCATACAAAACGTTGATAAGAAAATTTCGCTTGAAACCATTGCACGTAACAAAGATTTACGCCTTGATGGTTTGCTTGATGAAATGGAAACTATTGTTGCCAGCGGTACACGCTTAAACCTCGATTATGCGATAAACGATATGCAGCTTGATGATAATGACCAGGATGAAATAATTGATTATTTTAAAAACTGCGAAGATTCTTCTTTACAAGCAGCACAGGACGAACTTGCGGACAGTGGTTATAAATGGGAGCAACTTAAAATAATGCGCATAAAATTTTTAAGTGAGTATGGAAATTAAGAGAATCATTCAAACGCAGGAATAGAAAAACTTACTGAAGTACCTCTGTGCGGAAAGCTTTTAATTTTCAATTCATTACCTGTTTGATCAAGATAGGTTTTTATAAGTGAAAGCCCGAGCCCGCTTCCTTTTTCCTGCTGTGTTCCATTTGTATGATAATTACTTTGTTCTTCAAGAATTTCATCCACTTTACTCAGTTCTATACCTACGCCGCTATCTTCCACACATAAAAAAACTTTATAAGGTTCTTTAGTAAAAGAAGATATTCTTATTATACCGTTTTCAGTAAACTTGTTAGCATTCGAGATAAGATTTCGCAGTATAAACTGTATCGCTTCTCTGTCAGAATCTACAAATACTGATTGATCAACCTCGTTAATAGTTTTATTATGCTTTAAAAGTATGTTTAGCTCAGCCTGCTCAAAACATTCATTTACCAGCTCCGATAAATTTACCAGCTCTTTTCTTTTTGTAAACTGCAGTTGCAGCTTACTCCACTCAACCAGATTGTTTAATAATTGTATAGTGCGGCTAACGTTTGCATCAAATACACTAAGCATGTTATCAATTTCATCTTGCGAAAACATTTCTTTTTTGCTTAAATCAAGAAACATTTTAATTGAATTGAGCGGGCTTCTTATATCGTGCGACATTACCGATATAATCCTTTGCTGTACTTCTGCAGTATGTTTAAATTGCCTGTTAAGCATTTTTATTTCAAGCAGCTTTACGGTTTGCCTGCTTAATACTTTAAGTGCAAAGATTTCTTCTGTTGACAGTGCACGGGCAACTGTATCCATCACACATAAAACGCCAAGCTTATTACCGCCCGAAGTTATTAATGGCATGCCTGCATAAAAGCGAATAGAAGTATTATCTGCAACTATCGGATCATTATAAAAACGGTCATCTAGTAAGGTATTTTGAACTTCAAATACATCATCAGTTAAAAGCGTATAAGGGTAAAAGGATGTGCCGTGATCTTCTCCAAATTTTTTAAATCCAACAGAGGCTCTGGTTACAAGTTTGGACTGCTCTAAGAGAGAAATAGCGGCTAGCGGTGTTTTACAAAATTGTGAAGCAAGTTTTACAACATCATTAAAATCTTCTTCGAAGGAATTCATCATATCTGAATTGCGTAATTCAGATATCCGCTCCTTTTCAATGATTGGGATTACTGTTTTCATGTTGTTAATGGCTGCAAATTATTTCAAAACCAATAGATGCTTTTAAAATTTAAGTGAAACTCTCCTCAAAAAAGACATATTATAAACGCATAGTGTTAAAATTAAAGCGCGCTGTTTTGTTTTTATACATTTGTTTTTATGAAGAATACTGCTTTCACACAAAAACATATTGCGCTTGGTGCAAAGATGGCTGAGTTTGCAGGATACAATATGCCGATAAGTTATACAGGTATTAATGATGAACATGCTGCTGTTCGTAACAATGCCGGTGTATTTGATGTAAGCCATATGGGAGAATTTATTATTAAAGGTGAACATGCATTGGGTTTAATTCAACGCGTTACAACCAATGATGCATCAAAACTTACAAACGGTAAAGCACAATACAGTGCGCTTACAAATAGTACCGGCGGAATTGTGGATGATCTTATTGTGTATTGTATTCAAGAGAATAAGATTTATATGCTTGTTGTTAACGCAAGCAATATTGAAAAGGACTGGAACTGGATTAAAGCACATAATGCAAACAATGCGGAGATGCACAATATCAGCGATAAAACTTGTTTGCTTGCCATACAGGGCCCAAACGCTACTAAAATTTTGCAGCCTTTAGTTGAAGTTGATATACTTAATTTAAAGTACTACACTTTTATAAAATCAAAATTTGCCGGTGTTGAAAATGTGCTCATCAGTGCAACAGGTTATACAGGCGCAGGAGGAGTAGAGATTTATTTTGAAGATAAAAATGATAATGCAGACAAGATATGGAATGCAATATTTGAAGCAGGAAAGTCATCAAACATAAAACCAATTGGTCTTGGTGCAAGAGACACGCTGCGTTTAGAAATGGGTTATTGTTTATATGGAAACGATATTGATGATACCACTTCGCCATTGGAAGCAGGCCTGGGTTGGGTAACC
>CAZZXW010000325.1:0-3937 GCA_964658095.1 uncultured Parafilimonas sp.
ATGGGAAATTTAATTTCCCAATTACTTACTAACCCATCTATATACAAAGTCCCGCTAAGGCGGGATTTTTTTATTGTTTTATGTTCCGGTATTTTATTATTTATAAGCCATATCAAACATTGTCACAATTCACTTCAGCGTTAAACAAAAAAACACTTAGTGATTATTTTTCTGTTCCGAAAAATGTATATCCTGTTGGCAGGTTAGATGAAGACAGTGAAGGATTATTAATATTAACGAATGATGCAAAACTCAATCATCGTTTGTTAAATCCGTTGTTTGAACATGAACGGGAATATTGGACTCAAGTAGAAGGTGAAATTACAGGTGAAGCTGTAATGCAGATGCAGCAAGGATTACAGCTTAACATAAAAGGGAAAACCGAAACAACAAAACCTTGTATCGTACATGTGTTTAATGAAGCACCAGCAGTTGCAGAACGTAATCCGCCGGTACGTTATCGCGCAAATATCAATACATCATGGATAAAAATAATTTTGAAAGAAGGTAAGAACAGGCAGGTAAGAAAAATGACGGCACACGTTGGTTTTCCAACATTGCGTTTAATACGTTATCGCATTGAAAAGATTGAACTGAATAATATGCAACCGCGAACTATGATCGAGCTTTCACAGAAATCAATATATAAAAAATTGTTTCATGCAGGTATATGAAGTAACTGATGGTTTGTATAAGATAACCACTGATTACTCAAAACTTGATGTTAATGTTGTTCATACATATGTTGAAGGCAATCGCAAATTCTTTGTGCTTTGGTTTATTTAAAACGCAATAAAAAAGTCCGAAGAAATTTCATCTTTCGGACTTCCGGTATTTTCAACTTTCAATCTTTCTTATGAATTCAACATCAATGGCATTACAAGCATCAACAGCTCTTCATTTTCATCCTGTTCATTTGGTTTTATAATACCTGCTTTATTTGGTGTTGATAATTCAATAACCACTTCTTCACTTTCAGATGCGTTTAATAGTTCAATTAAAAACTTTGCATTAAAAGCAATTTGCAAATCTTCACCATCATACTGGCAATTCATACGTTCATTGCCTTCAAAACTAAAATCAATATCCTGAGCTGCTAATTGCAATTCGCTGCCACTGATGGTTAACACAACCTGGTTTGTACTTTTATTACTAAAGATGCTTACACGTCTAAGTGCACTTTGAAAATCATTTTTATTTACAGTAAGCTTATAAGGATTGTCTGTTGGAATAACCACTTTATAATCAGGAAAGCGTGCATCAATCAGCCGGCAGCTTAAACGCGTTGACTGATGTGTTACAAAAAAATGATTGCTGTTATAACTTATAGTAAGTCTATCATCATTATCAGGTAAAATATTTTTCAGTAAGTTTAATGGTTTTTTAGGCACAATAAAATTATCTGTCTTTGAAGTGTCAGCATCCGTTCTTTTATATCTAACTAGACGGTGCGCATCTGTTGAAACAAACTGCAACGCATTTTTTGTAAGTTCAAAAAAAACACCTGTCATCGCAGGCCTTAAATCATCGTTGCTTACAGCAAACAAAGTTTTATTAATGCCGTTCAATAATCCACTGCTTGTTACAGTAAAACTATTTGCATCATCAGCGGCTGGTGCTTTAGGAAAGTTATCAGGGTTTTCGCCCATTACTTTATACTTACCATTATCACTGGTTATTTCAACCGTAAAATTTTTATCAATATTAAAAGTGAGTGGCTGGTCAGAAATATTCTTAAGTGAGTCAAGCAATATGCGCGCAGGAATACAGATTCTTCCATTCGTTTTACTTTCTACATCCATCTCCACACGCATCACTGTTTCAAGATCTGTAGCTACAAGGCTTAGTTTTTTCTCTTCAATCTCAAACAAAAAATCTTCCAAAATAGGCAATACAGTATTAGCATTTATTACGCCGCTTATTTGTTGCAAATGCTTTAATAAGGTAGATGAGGAAACTATAAATTTCATAATGCAGGTTGCCTTTTAAAACAGCAAAAGCCTCAAGGCATAAGAGCAAACCTACTGTAAAATGTTTTATAGGGCAAGTGAATTTTGCGTTGCCCGTATGTGCCTTTATAAGTTGTGAATTGCGTGTGCGTGCTCTTGTTTGTCAAACACAGAATTTAAAACAACACACAACTTATCTTTTACCAGGGGCTTTACAATATAGTCCTGCACATTACTAAACTGTTGCGAATAATTTATATCTGCATCATTTACAGAAGACGTAACAAGAAAGATAGGTATATCTTTAACATAAGGCGACTTCAGGTTCTTAAACGCATGTAAAAATTCCCAGCCGTTCATTACAGGCATATTTACATCAAGTAAAATTACATCTGGCAATAATGCTTCATCTTTCGGAAGGTTTTCAAGAAAACGGTAGGCTTCTTCCCCATTTGAACAAACATCTATTTTGTTGGTTAAGCCTGTGGCATCAAGTGTCTTACGTGCAATAAACTGGTAGATACTATCATCATCAACCAGTAAAACATTTAATTTAGTTTTACTCATAGGATTTTCTATTGATATTGGAATACAATATTAACTGATTAAAACACAAGATGTCCTTTAAAAAAATACGCATTTAGTTTTTTTTATCGCCGAAAAAGACCATCAATTAATTACGAATAATTCAGTTGCCTGGTTTTTATCCTTTTTTTGCAGCAGTTAAATTTAAAACATGCGAAAGATAATAATTTTTTTATTTCTGATTCCTTCCATTTCAAAAGCACAGCTAACTGTGGATAAAATTATGCAAGATCCTAAATGGATAGGCACTTCTCCATCAAACATTCTATGGAGTTACGACAGTAAATCAATTTATTTTCAATGGAACCCTGAACAAAATATAAGCGATTCATCTTACAATTATTCTTTGGCTGAAAATAAAATAGCCAGATCAATTTATACAAAAGAAAAATTTGCTGAAGCCATTGCACAAGGCACATATAACAAAGCAAAAACAGCAATTGCTTTTGTGTATAATAACGATGTGTATTTATTAGTTGCCGCAACAGGAAAAATGATTCGTATTACACAAACAGAAGATGTAAAAACCAATCCTGCATTTGCCAATAATGATAGTGATGTTGTTTATGAATGGAACAATAATTTGTTTGCATGGAATATTAAAGATGGCTTTACAAAGCAGCTTACTAATTTTATAAGCAGCACTGAGCCTTCTGTATTGACTGATAAAACTAAGCAACAGCAATGGCTGAAAAATGAAGCATTGCAAACTTCATCCGTGATTAAAAAAAGAAGCGATAAAGCAGATGCTGCAAAAAAATTTCTTGACAGCAATAAAGAAAAAGAGCTCCGCAAAATTTATATAGGTGATAAAGAAGTACAGCAGTTAACAGTTAGTCCTGACGAAAGATTTATAACGTATAGTTTGTACGAAAAAAGTGATGATGCGAAAGAAACAATTGTGCCGGCTTATGTTACAAAAGATGGTTTTACAAAAGATATTCCTGGCCGCTCAAAAGTGGGCAGACCTGAAGGTAGTTTTTCTTTTTTTGTTTTTGATAAACTAAAAGATACCGTGATAGCTGTTGCAACAGATTCCATTCCCGGTATTTTTGATAAGCCTGAATTTTTAAAAAATTATCCTGATACAAATAAAAATGCAAAGCCTGTTTTACGCAAGGTAAATGTGCAGGGTGCATATTGGAATGATAACGCGACTGCGGCAATAGTTGATATATTTTCTATGGATTTTAAAGACCGGTGGATAATGCAGTTGAATGCAGCAACAGGCAGGTTAAGTTTGATTGATCATCAGCATGACAGTGCATGGATTGCCGGGCCAGGTATTGCATGGCTTGATGGCAATAACATTGGATGGATAAACAATAACACTATTTATTTTCAAAGCGAAGCAACAGGTTTTTCTCATTTGTATTCATTTGATATTACTGCACATCAGCGGA
>CAZZXW010000326.1:0-3935 GCA_964658095.1 uncultured Parafilimonas sp.
CCTGTGAGTTATAATCCTATCAAAATATGTCCATTGTTTAACAAATGGTCTATAATAAGACTCAATAAGTTTATCGCTTGTATAAGTAAGTACGGTTCCTTTTTTCAAATGACTTTCTAATTCACCCGTCCATTTAATTGTTCTATTCACAAAGTCATTAGACAATTCCTTTCCCTTACCGTTTTTCCATCTTATAACTTCACTGTTGTATAAACTATAAAAAAAATTAATTTTCTCAATTAACCGCGTTCTGGAATAGTCGTACGTCCACTCATCTCTCGCAGTTACTATTCCATTTGAATACAATCCAAATATTGCTTCTCTGGCTTTGCTAGCTTTTACTTCTTTACTACAAACAGGTATTAAACTTTCCCAATCATTCTCAGAAATGTTTATCCAGTTATTATTTTTATCAGGTGTTATATTATCGAATTCTATTTCGTGCAAATTGTTTTCAGCAAACCAATTAAGCTTTTCTTCTTTTCTCCAAAAATCGTCCAGCGTTATGTATTCAATTTTACATGGATTTGGTTTTACCTGTTTGTGCGTGCTCTTTACCAAGAACATTACTGCAACACCTGTTTGTATTCCAAACACATTGTGCGTTGTACCTGCAATTTTTGGATTAGCTCTTACATCGCTTCTTGTATCAATTATGTATGCAAAATCAAAATCTTCCTGTATTGTTTTTCTAAAGCCATCAAATGTTCTGCTGTCAATAAAACTCCTGTTACTTATAAAAGCGATTACACCATTTTCACTTAACCTGTCCATTGCCCAGCGATAAAAACGGCTATACATATCATATAATTTTGTTTTTTGCGCCGTGCTGTTCTTTATAAAAGTGTCTTTAATGCGTTTGTCAATCTCTTTATATACTTTGTTCTTATTGTTATCATTTTCATTTTGCTGGTTAGCATTATATGGCGGGTTGCCAATAATCACACTTATCTTTCTATCATTCTGCCTTCTTATGCGCTGCGCATTCTCTGCACTTACACCAAATAAATCGCCCTGCTTGCCTGCCCAATGAAAACCCGTATTATCAAGCGTGTCTACAAAACATAAATTATCAAACTCAGCATATGCACCTGTTTTTTGTTTGTAGGTATATTCAATATTTAAGTTGGCAATATAATAAGGCAGAATTGCCACTTCGTTTGCATGCAATTCATTTTTATATTTATTTGCGAGCTTGCCTGCAGGCAGGTAATCAATAATATCACAGATAAAAGTGCCGGTGCCTGTTGCGGGGTCAAGTATCTCTACATTTTTATCGCCCAGCGTTTTACCAAAATGTTTATGCAACAAATAGTCTGTACTGCGTATCATGAACTGCACAATTTCATTCGGCGTATATACAATACCTAAACGGTCTGCTGCTTTTGGATTATAACCTTTATAAAAATTCTCATACACCACCTTTAAAAATTTTTGTTTTTCGTGGTGGTCTGCAATAGAAGCTGCACGGGCATTAATGGTATCATAGTAATGCTTAATACTGCCAAGCGTTTGCCTGCGTACAGCGCCTGTAAAAAATGTTTCAATTACTTTATTTAGTTCACGGGCAATATTGTTTTCCTGGTGAAAATGCGGTTCATCAAAAATGGTGTTGAAGATGTCTGCACTTAATATGTGCTGTATCATCATTTCCTTTACATCATCTGCTGTTATAGACAGATTGATAGAAGCCTTGCACAATTCTAAGAATTCCTTTTCTGCTTTTTGCATGGCAGCATTTGTTTGCTGCTGCGCTTCTATAATATTTCGGATGGCTGCGGTAACTTTTGGAATATCTTCTTTAAATTTTTCAATGGCTTCACGAAAGTCCTGTACTTCGGGTCTTTCATATTTTAAAAACTCTGTAAGTACTTCATGCAGTTGTTCATCTTCCCGCATATTCACCCGCATCACTTCATCACCATGCTGATATAACACTGCGGTCTGCGAATCTTCAAACAAAATATTATCAGAAGGATAGCCTTTGCTGAATTTGTTTCTTATTTCTTCATTAATATCGTCACTTTCATCTTTGCTTTCCCAATAACCCCAGTCGTTTCGGATGCTGTCTTTGATAGTGCCATCCGGCGTAATTATTTTTCCCTGTTTGTTTTTGGTTGATATTTCAGCGATCAGCATTAAGTCTTTGCTGCGTGCATAATCATTTAAAAGATTATAGAAAGCGTTGCGTATGGCAGTTTCTTTTTTGCTGCCGCCATAGTGAATAATCTTTTCTAATTCGTTGTAATAATTGGTAATAGAGTATAGGCTCATCAGCTAATCCTTAGATTCAGTAGTCAGCCATAAAGCTAAACAATCAGTTTTAAAAATACAAGTATCTACTTCTCCGTAACCTGATAAGTAAAATTTTGCTTTTGCCGATATATAACAGGTTTACCATTAATAGTTGCAGGCAGCCAGTTTGGGCTTTTGTTTAATAAATGTTTTACATCATCAGCAGTTCCATAGCCTGGGTCTTTAAAGATTGTTATATCAGTTATCTTACCGGTAGTATCATTAGCAAAGCCTGCAACAACTGTATATACACCCACAGGTGCTTTATAATTGTTTGGTGTATCAGGGTTAAGATTTCGTTCAATAAACTTTTTCCATTCACTTGTGCCGCCGGGAAAGTCAGCCGCCTGGTATATTGAATCCCCATCTTTAAACGGCTTTTGTGTATTTGCTGTAGCACTGTTATTATTTTGTGCACCGGCACATAAAATACAAAAAGAAAAAAACAAACCAAGTAAGAGTTTCATGCAGTTATTTGATATAATAAAGCTAAACATTCAGTTTTAAAAATACAAATGCTCACTTCTATAAGATGCAAACATGTTTAAACATTAAATTACTTACCGGTCAACTCTATTGTAAGCCCGTCAATATATGCGGGATCAATCATAACACTATTGGCTGTAATTGTGCCCAGGATTTTTCTTTGTTGCAAAAAACTTTTCGCCATTGCCACTGACTGCACCTGCACAATAATCTTTTGAATGCCTTCGTCTGCCGCCTGTATTAACTGTATAGATGGCCCTTTGCTGAAACTGAATACATTACCGTGCTGCATAATGCCGGGCAGTTTTGACAGTTGATTACTAAACCCCGCAACATCATTGCATTTAATAACAATTTCTTTTAAAGCGATAATGCCCAGCGTTCCGCCCTGTATTGTTTTAAGAGAATCAATTGCCTTGTTTTCCATCCTGTCCACCGCACTCCTGTATTGATAATCGCAGGTGAAAAAATTAATGTTAGGGGGCAATGCTTTATTTATTTTTAAATCAGTCTATGCTGTATCCGCTATACCGTTTTCCGTGAATGTATCTACATACTTATCATCATGGCTTATATGCAACGAATCGTACAGGCTTATTAATGCATTTACCCTTGCGGTTGGCTGTAACGCAATGCCTGCAAAAAAGGTTTTTGTTGATGTATCTTTTGTGTTCCGCAGAAATTCAAGCGGCGTATTTCCCAACATCAATGCACCGCTGCCTATACTATCCCAGGTGTCGTATTTCCAAACAACCGGTAATTGAAACGCTTGTTTAAAAAGATGATACAGCTTTTCAGCATTTGGTGAACTGATATAAAAATGTTCAACGTTTGATATTTGCGCCGAAGCATTACATGCAATAAAAACAAAAACAATGAGGTATAACGAAATGCGTTTTGATGTCATGAATGAGATATAGTTTTTACTAAAGTCGAAAACCTGATTTACCTGTTGGCTGTAATTGTGCACCTAAAATCACTACTTTGACAAAAATGAAAATGCATCTCTAATAATTCCTCACATTCATACTCGCCACCACTGCATCCGGGTCATTCAGTTTATCAATATCATCACCGGACAGTTCCAGTTCTCTTATCAGTCTTTCTTTAGAAGGCCGCAATGAAATGCTATATAAAAGGCCAATACCAACCAG
>CAZZXW010000327.1:0-3683 GCA_964658095.1 uncultured Parafilimonas sp.
AGATTGTTCACTATTGCCTTTTGCTTTACCGGCATCCGCAGACCACTTTAATGGTGACATGTAGCGTTGTGTACTTTGTTCAAATCTTTCGCCGTCAATTGTAACACGCAGATAAATCGGAACCAATCCGTCTTTGGTAATCTTTGATGTTTTGCTGTAAAACAGAATGCTCAATTTCGTTTCCATCACTTCCTCCTTTTTGATGGGTTAAAATAAATTTTTAAAAGTTGCAGCACAAGATGTCCATTTCGTGGACTCCTTATCCAGCAAGGATTTCAGCGAAATTCGGTTACCCGGTTTTTGATTTTTTTGGGGTAACCGAATTTACCACCTACGAATTGAGTTTATTTGATACTTTTTGATAAGGTGAGCAAACGAAAAAGCCCGAAAACATTGCGTTTTGCGAGCTTTTGATATAATTGACATCTAAGATGCGGACCGGACGGTTGGATAGGCGATCATTCTGCAAATTTCTATCTTAATCTACCTTTACTTAACTTAACAATAAGCCAATGATTTTTGATAAGTTCTAACTTTTTACGAATTTCTTAGCCCGTAATTTTATTCTACTTGATAGCATTTTAATAGAATAAAAAATAGAATAAATTATGGGACAGCCTATCAAGTTAATCCTTAAAAAAGGAGCATCTCGCAAAGACGGGACGAGTTTAATTTTCATTCAATATTGCTATTCTGCCGACGAGCGAACACTTTTAAGTACTGGTGTAGCAATTCCTGCAAATTTTTGGAATAGAAAGACTACGCGCATATCCACCAGTCTTCCTATTAAGTATGGCGATGCAACAACCCTTCAAAATATCTTGACTGAAAACTTACGTAAAGCTGAAGACATAGTTGAATACGCGGTAAAAAAAAGAGACGTCTGCCCATTAAAATTTTTGAAGGACAATTTTCACTTACCAGCTCATTGGAAGCACGAACAAATGACTACCGACGAAAAAAATCTGAATGTATATCATCAAATCGATGAATATATAAAAAGCAAAGAAGGATGTGTTAAGCGGTGTACAATCAACGTTATCAAAACAATGGCTATCCATTTAAAAAGCTTCGAAATTTACCGGAAAGCCATAATAACTTTTGACTCTTTTGATATTGGCTTTTATGAAGAGTTCACCAAATTTCTTACTTATGATATTGTACAAATGCGAAGGCGAAATGTTATTAAAGGCATTAAACTGAATACTTCAAGCAAAAGCATAAAATATCTAAAGATCTTTCTTAAAGACAGGATGCAAAAGAAAATCATTCCATATTTCGACTTAAGCGCTTATAAAGTGATAGAAGAAGATGTGGACGCTATTTATCTTAATTGGCAAGAGCTTTCCTTAATTTATCATCTAGACTTATCTAAAAATAGCAACCTAGAAAAATATAGAGATTTATTTGTGTTGGGCTGTTTGACTGGTTTTAGGTTTAGTGATTACTCCAATCTTAAACCTGAAGAAGTTCGTGATGGAATGCTCTATGTTAAACAGTCTAAAACTTTATCAACTGTTGTGGTTCCTTTGCGAAAAGAAGCAAAAGAAATTTTGATTGATAAATACAATATGCAAATGCCTCAAGTAAGTAATGTTAATCTAAACTATTATATCAAAGACATTGCAAGGTTAGCTGGTATTAATGAAATGGTAAAGATCACGCATAAACACGGAAATAAAATCATTGAAGAGAGAAGACCAAAATACGCCTGGGTAATGTCTCATACATGCAGACGTTCATTTTGCACGAACGAATTTTTAGATGGAACACCTGTTCATCTAATCATGGCAATAAGTGGGCATAAAACAGAAAAAGCATTTAGAAAATACATAAAAGCTGATCAAATACAAAAGGCTTACATGATTAAAAAACTGTGGGATAACCGTCAATGTTTTTCTTGAGATGCGTAACTGAACAATAGGCTTAAATTAAGTTATGTGAATTGAATTCCTGAATGGATAAAATAAATAAGTGAAAGCAAAGCATGGGTTGGTAAAGATAAATTTTGATGTAGATGGCTTAAAAAAAATCATTCAACAAATTAAGATTGCAAACAAGGCCGATAAAGTGCGTTTAATTCAGGATCTGATGGCAATGGATGGATATATCAAGCATCATGAAGATAAAACTACAAAACGGGTTGTATTAGCCACTTACGAAGAGTTCGAATATGCTCATGAAAACTCTATGTCAATAAAACTTACAGGTGAAGATTATGATGTTATTTTAATGCCTGATGCTTATTTCAAAAGACACGAAAAGAAATTTGATGTTCTCTTGCTGCGCGGGCATATTTTTCTTGAACTGCTTGCAGGCTTCCCTCTTTGATTCTGTTACCAATGGTAATAAAGAAGATGGAACAGATTCTTCCGAAATAAACCGGCATGCAATTTTACATGGGTCTATTAATTCATTTGGAACAAGGTTTAATGTTATAAAGCTGATTACATTTCTTTATCTAATGTTAGAATTGGAACCAGTATTTAAAATCTTATTTGATGAGAGCTAATTTCCGCTCATTATTCCGAACGCACAAGTGAGTAAAACAACAGCCGATGCCACGAAGCTCTATCGCCGGTTACATGAAAATCACCCAACAAAAACAACCAGTGATATAAAAACAACAACTACAAATTATTTAAAATTTAAAGTTTCACAAGAGGCATAATATATGAAATTAAAAATATCCGCCAAAGAATTGCGAGCCATCGGTTATCCCGAAAGCCCTGTAATTCCCGTGGCAATGAACGTGATGGAAAAACATTTTAAACATCACACAAAAGAAGAAGCATTTGATATTTTAAAAGCAGTGTTGCAATCACCGAAAAATTATGCAACGCATGAAACATTGCTACCAATTGCAGAAAAATTATTACCAAAAGAAGATGTAGCAGCGCCTGAAATTTCATTGAACAATACAGGCATTCACTTCAACATTTTTGGTCGTGACCAGATTGAAGAAGGTGCCATGCATCAAATGTATGCCGCATCAAAATTGCCGGTCGCAGTTGCCGGTGCGTTAATGCCCGATGCGCATCATGGTTATGGTTTACCCATCGGTGGTGTGCTCGCAACAGCGAACGCCGTGATACCTTATGGCGTTGGTGTTGACATTGGCTGCCGCATGTATTTAAGCATTTTTGATATCGACATAAAAGACCTTACGCAACGTGAAGCATTCTTTGTGCGTGAACTCGGCGAAGCAACTTTGTTTGGCAGCGGTGCACAGTTTCAACATGCAGAAGATCATGAAGTGATGGACAATAAATTATTCTTTGAAATGCCTTTGCTGAAAGGCCTGCATACACGTGCCTGGAAACAGTTGGGCTCATCAGGAAGTGGTAATCACTTTGCAGAGTTTGGCATTATTGAAATTGATAAAACAGATGCGGTGCTGAATGTGCCTGCAGGAAAATATGTTGGCTTTGTAACGCATAGCGGTTCTCGTGCATTGGGCGCAAACATTGCCAATCATTATACACGACTGGCAATCAGTAAACGCCGTTTGCCGCAGGAAGCAAAACATCTTGCATGGTTTACTTTGGATGAAGCGGAAGGCATGGAATACTGGCTGGCTATGAGTTTGGCAGGTGATTATGCAAGTGCTTGTCACCATGTGATACATGAAAAAATTGCAAAGCAGTTAGGCCGTAAGCCAATGAAGATGGTAGAAAATCATC
>CAZZXW010000327.1:3693-3929 GCA_964658095.1 uncultured Parafilimonas sp.
ATCACAACTTTGCATGGAAGGAAATGCATGATGACAAAGAAGTAATTGTGCATCGCAAAGGTGCAACGCCTGCCGGTAAAGATGTGCTGGGTATTATTCCCGGCAGCATGACGGCGCCTGGCTTTATTGTAAAAGGCAAAGGCGAAGAAGTCAGCATCAACTCCGCATCGCATGGCGCCGGGCGTAGAATGAGCCGCACACAAGCCATGGCAAACATTACGCACAATGCGTTAAAA
>CAZZXW010000328.1:0-3921 GCA_964658095.1 uncultured Parafilimonas sp.
CGGTTATTATGCAGTTTCACTAAAAGTAGTAGATGCAATAGGCTGTTATGACAGTATAAAAAATACTGATGCTTTAAATATAACACATCCTGTTGCCGGTTTTACTGTTGATTCTTTATCATGCGCAGGCAATGCGTTAAAATTTTCAGATTCAAGCGTTGGCATCTCTAACATTTACAACTGGAGTTTTGGTGATGGCGCTTTTTCTTCAGATATAAATCCCCAACACATTTATAATGCAGAAGGCTTATATGATATAAAACTCATTGTTACTGATAAGAACAAGTGTACAGATACATTGAAAAAGCCTGCCTATATTAAAGTGGCTAACCCGCTTGCAGCGTTTACAATTGCAGACAGTTTATTTACATGTCCGCCTGCCAGCATACAACCCGCGGACAGCTCAAAAAATTTTACATCATTAACCTGGAATTTTGGTGATGATAATACATCATCTGAATTAAACCCAGTGCATTATTATACAACAGCAGGTAATTATATACTTACACTAACTGCGCAAGGTTATGGCACTTCCTGCAAAAGCATTGTTTCAAAAAGTGTAACAATAAAAGGCCCTAAAGCAACATTAAACTACGGCCCTTTTTCCGGTTGCAATCCTCTAAGCGCTTCGTTTTCTGCAAGCGCTAAAAATACAGTTGCCTATATCTGGGATTTTGGTGATGGCGGAACACAAACTTCAACAGATTCAGTTCAGCAATATGTTTATACTTCAACAGGCAAATTTATACCGAAGTTGATTGTGGTAGATTCAGGTGGTTGCCGTGTGCCGGTTGTAAATGCTGATACTGTTATTGTATATGGTGCTGATGCAAAATTCGGCGTAGATCAAAACTTAACCGGTTGCGATTCTCTTAAATTGAATTTTATTGATTCAAGCACTGCATTGCTGGATCATATTAAAGCATATAGCTGGAAGTTTGATGATGGAGATTCTTCTCATTTGGTTGATCCTTTTCACTCATACCTTCAATCCGGGTTATATAATCCTAAACTTATTATTACAACGGAAAGAGGCTGCATTTCAGATTATACACATCCTTTAAATATAAATATTGTAACAAGGCCTTTAATTGATGCTGTTATACCGGATAGTGCCTGCGTTTCTGCTGCAATTACGTTTAATGCTGTTCTAAATAACAATGCTAAAAACGTACAATGGCACTGGTATTTGGGTAGCGGGGACTCAGCATTAATACAAAATCCTACTTATACATATAATACTGCAGGCAGATTTGATTTAAAACTTATTGCCAGCAGTTTTACAGGGTGTGCCGATACAATCAAAAAATCTGTTGTTATAAACCCGTTGCCTCTTATAGATGCAGGCAATGATTCTGTTATCTGCCTTGGAAAAAATATTGCTTTGTCGCCATCAGGTGCTGAATCATATTCCTGGTTTCAAAACGCAAGCCTTTCCTGTACAGGCTGTGTTAATCCTATTGCCCAACCGTTGCAAACAAGCAGGTATTACGTATCAGGCAAAAATAAATTTGGCTGTATGGCAAATGATTCAGTTAATGTTCAGGTAATACAACCGGCAAAAATTACATTAATGAACAATGATAGTATTTGTACCGGAAGCGTGGTTCAGTTAGCAGCAAGCGGCGCAGATGTTTATACATGGCAGCCGGCTAATCTTGTTTCTGCTATTACCGGTGCGCAAATATCTTCATCACCAAATACTACTACTACTTATACAGTAATTGGGTCTGATGCAAAAGGATGTTTTAGTGATACAGTTTCTGCTACCGTGCATGTGTTTCCTTATCCGCAGGTGCAATTACCTGACAGTATCGTTACCATTGAAGGCGGTACTGATTATAAAATAAACGCATCCGGTTCAAATGATATAGTTTCATGGCAATGGACACCTGTTAACTGGCTCTCCTGTATTAATTGTCCGCAACCTGTTTCAACACCTAAATCAACCATTACATATACAGTAAAAGCGCAAAACATTGCAGGCTGCGTTGCAGAAAAAAGTATAACTATAACTGTTTTATGTAAAAATGAAAATCTTTATATTCCTAATACATTTTCTCCTAATAATGATGGCATGAATGATTATTTTTACCCGAGAGGCAAAGGCTTTACCGTTAAATCATTTCGCATATTCAGCAGGTGGGGAAACCTTGTATATGAGCAAAATAATTTCGTTCCAAATAATCAATCTTATGGATGGAATGGTACATATAAAGGAAGTGCATTGCAACCTGATGTATACGTTTATATGATTGATGTGCTTTGTGATAATGGAAACATTATTACATCAAAGGGCAACGTTACCTTGCTTCGTTGAGCATTAAAAAAACCGATTACTCCAGTTAAACAGAATAAAGATGTATACTTTTATTTTTCAGGATCCAATATCTGTAGCATGAAAAACGTTTTAGCTGTTTTCTTAGTAGCACTTATTTTTTGTTCATACAATACGTATGCGCAGGATCCTCATTTTTCTCAATTTTTTGAAGCACCATTATTGCGCAATCCATCGCTGGCAGGGCTGTTTGCAGGTGATATCCGTTTCCAGGCAGTATATCGCAACCAATGGCAAAGTGTTACTACCCCTTATCAAACCGGCTCCATAAATCTTGAATATAAACAGCCTATTGGCAGAGGTAATGATTTCATTACAACAGGCTTCCAGATTTTATATGATCGTGCAGGCGTAACCAATTTTACTACTTCTAACTTATACCCTGCTTTAAACTATCACAAATCATTGAATGATCAAAAAAGCAAATATTTATCTTTTGGAATAATGGGTGGTTATGTTCAAAGAAGAATAGACCGCAGTAAAATAACTACCAACAATGAATATGATGGCAGCGGCTATAATCCTTCTTTGGGTGATGGTGAAACGCTTACCAAATTCAGTTATCATTACTGGGATGGTAGTGTAGGGCTTTCATTTAATTCATCAATTGCAGGCAGCGAAACAGATTATTATTTTGTGGGTGCAGCGTATCATCACTTCAACAGGCCAAAAAATTCGTTCTATCAAAATCCACCGGTTGAACTTAATCCGAAGCTGGTTTTTTCTGGTGGCGTGCATCTATCCGTAAATGAAGTGTCATCAATTACACTACAATCAGATTTTTCAAAACAAGGAAATTACTCTGAAGCAATTGGCGGAATGACTTATTCAAGAAAGATTGGTGATGATTACGCAAACCCGATGTACACTATTCATTTTGGTGGTTACCTGCGCTGGAAAGACGCTTTTATACCAGTACTGCAGCTTGACTACAACCCTTTTTCTATTGCATTTAGTTATGATATTAATATTTCAGAACTAAAAGCTGCAAGCCAATACAGAGGTGGTTTTGAGGTTTCGTTTACGTATGCCGGTTTTCTTGACAGGAACAATACAACTAAAGATGCTGTGTTATGTCCTAAATTTTAAATGGTGCAACATTGCATCATTTTAAAGAGTGTTTAAAGAAATATAAAAGTTGATTGAAAACATTAAAATAAAGATGCTGTTTGGTTAAACTCAATAATAGTTATAATTTTATACCTGATTTATGAATAAAACTTTTACTTTAAATATTTTATATAATTTAAAAAAATGGTTGTTTGTATGCGCTTTTTGTTTAGCGCTTGTTGCAATTGAATCATGCTGCACATCATTCAATTTCGTACAACCGGTAATTACAACAACGGCTGCTATGATTATAAAAATTTTATTTGAAGAACTCCATGATTACCTAAGGTAGATGTGTCTAATATTGTTATTTGTATTCACAAGACACCTGTAATTGAGTGGTATGTGATTAGGTGTGGCTCGAAGGATGGATACGCAGAAGACATATGTAAAAAAAGGATTGGACTATGTGCACAAATTATAACAACCTTTCAAGAGTCAATACATTGTAACCTCCTTAACATCACACATGT
>CAZZXW010000329.1:0-3900 GCA_964658095.1 uncultured Parafilimonas sp.
AATATCTCCATCACCCTCATCAACGTTGTCGCCGCAATCACATTCATCATCCGTCGCTTCATCAATACCGTTAAACCAGTTAGCAGTTTGATATCTTAATTCACAAAATTTTTTTTCATCGAAGAATATAACTTCCCAACCATAAAGCACACTATTAAATGGTCCTACTTTATTTATGGATGCACCATTCATATCAAAGAGAAACAAGTTGCCACATCTTCCATTTATTTCAAGATCTTCAAGCAGATAACTGATAAACTGATCCATTGCTGTTTCAGCTACATCGAACGCATTTTCTATTGCGTCAGATAATGCTGGGTAATTTTTTGAATCAATTTTTTCAAGAAACATCAAATGGTTTCCAATACCTGCCCTTGGTATTCCAAATCCAACTTGTTTAGTTTTTATCACATGATCAACATGCACTACACATGGCAGATGTCCCCAGTTAACGCATGCAGCGTTTAACTCATCTTCACCATTTACACGATGAAAACTTTTGCGCAGCTTATTACTGCCCGGTGCAACCGGTTGATCATGCGCTATGAGTTTATTATCATGTGCAATGCTTTTAAAGTAATCACTTCTTATTTTGTAATTGCTCATTATTGCAGCAAATTGCATTGAAGTGTCCGCCCTGGAAAGGACAGTGAAAATGATCAAACATTACAAGTCTAATTATGGATGACTGCTCGAAACATAAAAAAGAAGTTGCTGGTATAACAGACATGAAACTATTAGCTGAAATGGTTGGTGATTTAAATTACGGAAGCTTGCAACATTTTCTTGGCCACTTGGCAATTAAGCTTAATAACGATGGATTAAAAGACAGAGGTGATGGAAGAAATCAATTAGGATATGCGCTTAATGCTGCATCAGATGATATACAGCGTGCTTCAATTCAGATTCTGCAGGCATGGAGAATCAGCAAGCCGTTTATGAAAGATGAGGTTTAATCATTTATATAACTGCGGATATTTTTGTTTCAGTTCTTCTTCTTCAAGCTTTGTTTCAGCGATCTCTTTAAATGCCAGGGCAACATACATCTCACTTACTTTATCGAAATCACCATATGTTTTCTTTTCTGCAATGCTTCTTATCATGCCATACATGCCATCATAATAATCTTTGTAGCTTGTATCACCACCTTCAAATGCCGGCCTGTAATTTTCTTCCAGGCTTTGCCTGCAGCCATCATACCACATGCGTATGGCGCGTTTAATATTTAATGGCCACTTTGCAATTTGCTTTTTAAAAAATTCTGTTTCGTTGCTATTGTAAGTAACTCGTATATCGCCTTCAGTATTTTTTTTGATATCATAATTTTTCTTTGCAGGCCTGTATAAAATGGCAACTAATTCATTTAATGCATCAACATCTTTTTCCTCTTCTAATCTATAGTAAGCCATTTCTGCTGCGTGAAATTCTATCATGCGCAGGTTAGTAAAATCATCTGCAGGGCCATAAAAATTTTTATACCTTGGTAAGAGTTGTTTGGTTAAATCTTTCTGTGTAAATATCCAGGCAGCATGTTCATGCATGCGGGCCCTTATATCAACAGGCAGCATTAAAAAAAACAGTTTAAGTTTTTTTGAAAGAATGAATAATGCTTTATCCAACGCAAGATCTGGATCAGATAAGCCGGCATGCAAAAGCTTTACAATTTTTAAGTATTGTTTTGTTGTTAACTCATCCCAGCTTTTAGCAACAACAATCTTTTTATTGGTATGGTACCAAAGTGCTTTCATTAATGTATAAACCATTGCAGGAATAACCAGCTGTTATATCGAGCCCTAAATATGTGGCTTAGCTTGCTGCAGATCAACAGTGGTTATTCCTTTGGTGGTAGTTTTATGTTTTGAGTTACACGTTACGCAGGTAATGATCATTGTTAAGAAGATGATAACCGCCAGACAATAACATGCAATAAATTTTAGTACGTTGTCTTTCACTTTATACATTTGATTTATTAGCATCACCGGCGGCTGTATCATCAGTTGTATTACGCAATAAGAAATCTATTACGGCGCCGGCTACTAAAAAATAAAAAGCAATTTTCTGATCGCCTGCAAAAAATGTGGATGCTGCAACAGTTCCTATCAATGTTTTAAATGCAAGCAGGAACTTTTCAATTTTGTTTGGAGTGGGTTTAAAATAATTTTTGAACATAAAAAGTGTTTAAGGTTATTAGTTGTTAATCAATCTCAGGTAATTCTACTGTTTTGTTTTTCAACTCATGAAAGCAATCACCCAGGTACTCAATTTGTCCTTCTCTTACCAATGAATGGCATCTTGTTTTAGGGTCATCTTTATTAACCAACATAGAAGGAGAGAAGCTTGGTAAACCAACACTGCCATTCCATTTCCATGGTGCAAACGTTGGATGCCTTGTTGTAAATGCATGATGCGTATTGCAACCAGGGCAGAATATCCAAACCTGTTGAATCGTGCCGTCTTTACTGTTGTAAATTTTTGCTATTGCCATAAACTATAATTGCACTCTTGTTATCCATCCGTTTATAAAATTTTCATACAAAGGGCAACCTTCGCATAATGAAATATATCTTTCACCTTGTAATGCATTTAAAGCTTTCAATACTTTATCAGCATCAGCATGATCATTTAGTATGGCTATTGTTTTAGATCCTACAATGCCATCAACAATAAGATCTGCATAATCTTTTTGCTGGCGATTGAATACATTCAATACACGTTGTAAAAATTTACCTGCAGTATCAGCTCCACAGTTAATGCATATATCAAACAATTCATTCGCTATGCGTTGATCATTTGCCTTGTCAAGGTTTAGCTTATCCCAGTAATGAAATTTATAAACACTGATAATAATATTTATGATCGTATGATCATCCTTCATGTTCTCCGGGAATCCTGGCTTTGTTTTATAAGCATCAACCAGTGGCCACAATAAAGCGGTTGCATTATAAACTCTTGAAATTCCATACACAGTTTCGCCGCCTTTATCTCCGGGCGTGTTGGAATAGAACCCTTCATAAGGTTTAACTACTGCTTCAAAAGCTTTATTTATATCAGCCATTATGATTAGTGTTTAAGGTTTGCAATAAAATCATCCTGTACTTTTCTAATATCTTTTACATCCTGCTCGTCACGTCCGAGCCTTCCATCAAAAGTTTGATACCGGTAATCGTTCATTTCATTTTGTTTCTGATACGTTATCCGCAGTTCTACTATTGATGAATTGATCCTGTTTGCACAAACAAAAACTGATGCAACTATTGTTATGGTAGAAGCTATTATTGCGACAAATGTTTTTATATTTCCTTTGATCTCTGTTTTATCCAGATCAATTGTCTCTTGCTGGTTCATAGGGTAAAAATGTTTTGGGATGAGTTGATATCTGTATCATCTTCAGCAACCGGCGCCGTATAAAAATCGCTGTTGAAATAATCTGTAAACAGTTCAGCAGATGCATTAGCATTCAGGTAATCACTTAACTGCTGCAGGTAGGTTTCGCCGGCTTTTTGTGCAGATTGCTTAAGGTTGTATAGCTGAACATCCGGAGCGTTCTGATCCTGTGGCCTTACTGAATCTGCAAACCGTTGATTAAGGGTTACTGTAAAGCCTTCATTACTGATACGAACAGGCATCAGGTCTACGCTTTTGGCTATAGTAAGTAATGCAGATGCACGTTTTAAGATTTTTATCGCCTTGTCTGTTTTAACATCATCATCATTCCAGTCGTCTTGATTTGTGTCTAGTTCAGTATCTCTTAATTCTTCAAAAAAATCATCGCCAACCACCTCTACAGCATCGACTGCACATGCCAAAGGAATTGTGACGCTACCAACACCATCTTCATCTTCATTCTCACCACAAACGCTGTCACCTCCATCTTCGGTCACACCTATCCTTGCACTGAAT
>CAZZXW010000330.1:0-3893 GCA_964658095.1 uncultured Parafilimonas sp.
TCTGGTGATGGTTGGGCAAATACGCCATTAACAGGTAACGCAGAAGATGTTGTAAACACAGACAAGCTGCTTGAAAAATTAAGAGATGATAACGATAAAAAAGTTGATCAGAAATCTTTTTTGCGTGTTCGTTTATTTGATATCTGGATCAATGATTGGGACAGGCATGAAGACCAATGGGTTTGGCTTGCACATAAACAGGATGATAAAACAACTTACTTGGCATTTGGCAGAGACAGGGATCAATCATTTTCTAAACCGGATGGCATTAATCTTTATTTTATATCACGGCCATGGGTATTGCCTTCTTTACAAAACATAGATAAACCCGTTAAAAATGTTATAGGCACTGCGCTTTCTGCAAGATATCTTGATAAACAATTTTTGAATGAGCTTACAAAAGATGACTGGAAGAATGAGATTAAATCTTTACAAACAACATTAACTGATGATAAGATTTCAAAAGCCATTCATAGTTTGCCTGATACTATTTTTAAAATTTCAGGAGAAGAACTTATTCAAACTTTAATTGCGAGAAGAAATGATATGATGCGTTATGGTTTGGAGTATTATGATATATTAAATAAGCAGGTTGATGTTATCGGTTCTGATAAAAGAGAATTCTTTGATGTTAAGAGAATTGCTAATGATGCAACTGAAATTACTGTTCAGAAAATAAATAAGGATGACGAACGAACAGACACTATGTTTCATAAAATATTTTATGCATCAGAAACAAAATTTATTTATTTATATGGCTTAGGCGGCGATGATGTTTTTTCAACCAATGGTTCTGCGGATAAAATGAAAGTTACGGTTGTTAGTGGCGAAGGCAAAGACAGCTTTTTAGCTGATGCAGGCGAAACGTATAATAAGATTAAAGTGTATGACAGCACAGATAATAAGATGCATGTACCTGCGCCATTTAAGGCACATTTCACTAATGACACGTTGCACAATGTATATAACAGGCGCAGTTTTAAGTATGATTGGTATGCGCCATTTCTAGTTCCCGGTTTTAATGCTGATGATGGTGTTTTTTTAGGAGCAGGTTTTACTTACAGAAAACAACGGTGGGGTAAAACGCCGTATGCCTGGCAACAAACATTTGGCGGCTCTGCGGCATTCAGAACAGGTGCAACCAACTTTTTTTATTCAGGCAAATTTAGCCAGGTGTTTGGCAAATGGAACCTTGATTTAAATGCTGCCTATAAAGGCCCTGAATATATATTTAATTTTTATGGTTTTGGAAATGATACAAAACTGCTTACAGATGACAGGTCTTATAATCGTGTGAGAGTGCAGCAGTTTTTATCAAGCCCTGGTATTTTCAGATCGTTTGGCAATCAAACTTTGCAACTTGGCGGCATTTTAGAAAGAATAGAAGTTGAAAGCAATGAAGGAAGATTTATAAAGCAACCTGCGGCTGGTGTTGATGATATTGTTTTTAAACATAATTTATATGCAGGTGCTTACATAAATTATAATATCGGGCAAAGAAATAATGAAAAGTATCCGACAAAAGGCTATTATTTTCAAACAGATGTAACGTATAAAAGTAATGTATCAACAGGAGGAGGTAAAGACTTTGTAAACATTGGTTCCTCTTTTAGTTTTTATGTGCCGTTAGGCAACCTTGTTTTGGCACATCGCACGGGTGGCGCAACAAATTTTGGTGACTTTGAATTTTATCATGCAAACACACTTGGTGGCAATGAAAATTTAAGAGGTTACTACCGTTCAAGGTTTACTGGCAAAAGTTCTTTTTACCAAAACACGGAATTGCGTTATGCATTTGCCAACTTAAAAGGCTATGTGTTGCGTGGTAAGTTAGGCATGTATGCGTTTTTTGATGATGGAAGAGTATGGATTAAAAATGATAATTCCGATAAAATACACACAGGTTTTGGTCCTGGAATATTTTTTATACCATATGGTGCTGCTGTAATAAATATTTCTTATGGAATTTCTCCTGAAAAAAATCTTATTCGTGTAGGATTGAATTTTTTATTTTAACCTGCGTTGAATAACCGCTCTTTTATTGATTGGAAATCATTTAAAGATGCGTGGTATTCTTTGTTCAAGCATCATTAGATCAACCAAAATCATTGCGGTTACAGCTTCAAGCACTACAGGCACACGCAATGCAATGCATAAATCATGTCTTCCTTTTACTGAAAATGCTTCAACAATATTGGTTTCCACATTTAAAGTTTGCTGTTCTTTTGGTGTTGATGAAGTAGGCTTTATAGCGATGCGAAAGACTAATTCATTGCCATTGGTAATTCCGCCAACAATACCACCAGCATTGTTTGTTTTTGTTTTACCGGATGCATCTTCAATAGCATCATTATGTTGGCTGCCAAACATTTTTGCGGCAGCGAAACCCGCTCCAAACTCAATACCTTTTACTGCCGGAATTGCAAAAACAGCATGTGATATTAAACTTTCAACACTATCAAAAAAAGGCTCGCCTAAACCAAGCGGTAAATTGTTTACACGGCATTCAACAATGCCACCAATTGAATCTTTTGCATCAATAGCTTTTTGCAAACCTTTTTCCAAATCCTGTTCGCCACCAATTTCTGATATGGTTGATTTTACAGAAACATCTTTTAAAATCTTTTTTGCAATAACACCAATGGCAACCAGGCAAACAGTAAGCCTTCCGCTAAAATGGCCGCCACCCCGATAATCTTCAAAGCCGCCATATTTTTTACTTGCTACAAAATCCGCATGGCCAGGCCGCGGCACAGCACGTTGCTTTGCATAATCTGTTGAACGTGTATTGTTGTTTTCAAATAAAATTGTTAGCGGAGCGCCTGTTGTTTTATCATTAAAGACGCCGCTTTTAAAAATTGGAATATCACTTTCCTGTCTTGGTGTTGTGCCTTTTTGAGTACCGCCTTTTCTTCGTTCGATATCTTCTAAAAAATCATCAACCGTTAATGATACTCCTGCGGGAATTCCATCAATACAAATACCAACACTTTCTCCATGTGATTCACCAAAAATATGTACACGAAATATGCGGCCGAATGAATTCATTATTGTAAAGATAATGATGCACCTAATTGCTGAAGATGATTATAAAAACCAGGATAAGATTTGTTGATTGCTTCTGCTTGTTCAATTGTTGTTTCGCTATTAGCTTTTAAGGCAAGCACAGCGCACATCATAGCAATTCTATGATCATGATTTGAATGAACTGTTGCAGCCTTAACATCAGTTGTGCCTTCAATGAACATAATATTATCATTCAACTTTACATCAACATTCATCTTACCTAACTCTTGTTGTATAGTTAATGCACGGTTACTTTCTTTATGCGTTAAACGATGCACACCTGTAATTTTTGTTGTGCCTTTACAATTGGCCGCTAAAGCAGCTAATGGCGGAAAAAGATCAGGACAATCTGTTGCATTGAACTCAAAGGCTTTAAGATTATTTGTTGAATTGATTCTTATTAAATTTTTTTCTATTGACATATCAGCACCGCAATCTTTTAATGCTTCGATAATTTTTTTATCAGCTTGTGTTGAAGCGATGTCCAATCCTTCCACTTTTATGTTGCCTGCAATTGCACCTGCAACTAATAAAAATGCGCCGCCACTCCAATCACCTTCTACTTTATAATCAACAAAATCATTTCTATCAACAACCGGCGTTTCATCAAAATAAAATGATTCGTAATTATTATTCTGCGGCACTTTTAAGAGGAATGATTCCATTACATTCAACGTTAAATCAACATAAGGTTTGCTTTTAAGGTTGTTTACTTTGATGGTTACATCTTTTGCATCAAGCGCAGCATAAGCCAGTAATAATCCTGTTAAGAATTGTGAACTTAATGAACCATCAATCTCAATATTTTTTGGCTGCAACGGGCCTTT
>CAZZXW010000331.1:0-3886 GCA_964658095.1 uncultured Parafilimonas sp.
ATTACTGCAGCCAGTTTATCGTCTGGTGTTAGTGGCGCCATAAACGCTGCATTTGGTTTTCTTGCAGATTTTTTTGCTGCTTTTTTGGGAGCTGCTTTTTTTGCTGTTGCCATGATTTTTAAATTTATTGAGTTAATATAATTTTGAAAACTTCAGGATGATGTTTTCAGAGGGAAAGATACGGATACTGTTATCAATTAACCAAATAGATACTTACATTTAATTCACATTTTCATAGGAGAAACTATAAAAACTTCATTGATTATTTTATCACGTACGTTTTTTTATCAATGCCAATGCCTTTTAAGGTAAGCGATTTCCATTGCTGCGGCAATACTGATTTTATTTGACTGATGCCTTGCGGCGTAATATCCAATCCGCCAAAACCCATTAACACTGCCTGCAAAATTCCACCGGCGCCTGTTGCAAAATATGGATTAGTACCACCTTTAGTTTCTGCAATAACCCTGAACGGCGGATTAAGATTAGGTATGTACGCATCTTTAAACCAGTGGTATGCCTTTGTTTTATCACCAAGCCTTGCATACAACAAAGCAAATATGCCTTGTGTCATTGCAGGTGTTCCTTCATCAGGTACATGTGCGCTATAAAAATCAAGGTCTTTGCGTATTTGCACCGTATCAGTTATTTGTTTTAAAGGATAAGCAAGCAGGTTTACATCTGCCTGTTTAATGCCGGTGTCTTTATATCCTGCATATTCCTGCGTAACGCCATTTTGCATTTTAAAGATGGGAATATTATCTGCAACATTTTGCCAATCATCATTCGCTTTCACACCCAAAACATTTGCAGCGGCTATTGCTGCCTTTAGATTAGCGATAGCTGCCGCATTGGTATATGCATTGTTGTCAACATTCTCCGCCCACTCGTCTGCGGCAACAACATTTTTTATATCGTAATGATGTGCACCATTTCTTTCAACGCGGCTTGCCCAGAAATCTGCTGTTGATGAAAGTATAGGCCAGCCTGTTGAACGCAGCCATGTAGTATCTTGTGTAACGCAGAAATAATTCCATGCAGCTAAACCAACATCGGCAGTTATATGATGTTCAAACGGGCCGCTCAAAGCCCATACCGGCGTTTCCTCAACACCGGTTTCAGCACTTTCCCATGGATACATAGCACCTTTGTATCCATTCAAAAATGCATTACGTTTTGCTTCATCTAATCTTTCATAACGATATTGAACCATATTCTTTGCTAGCTCCGGATGCATAACTAACAATGCAGGAAACATCCATAAATCAGCATCCCAAAAAACATGGCCATTATAACCAAGCCCGCTTAAACCCATTGGCGATAATGAATAACCCGTACCTTCTCTTGAAAAAGAATACAAGTGATACAACATACTGTGTATGTCTTGTTGAGATTGTGCATCACCTTCTACCAAAATATCACTTGTCCATAAACTATCCCATGCATTATTATGAAAATTGATAAGCCTTTCTTTGCCTTGCAGCTTTGCGAAAATGGTTAATCGCTCTGCTTCATTTAAAGGGTCAGGATGATGCGCTGATGTTATTGAAGAACCTGCAACTGAATAATTATATGATGTTCCTGCTTTAATTATTTTTGAAAACTTCATCAAATGCATATTGTTATCCCACATTTCATGAATCACTTTTGGTTCGCTGCCATGTGGTTCATCAAACAAAAATGTGTTAGATGCGCACATTAATAATTTACCTGTTGGAGATTTTGCAGTTGATGTAAGCAAAGAAATAGTTACATGCGGCCGGTCAATTTCATTATAATAATTCTCCACATCCCGCAAAGCATCCGGCGCTTCCATTACACTGGCGGCTGTTATATTAATATCTTTTTTTGCAGTGATGGTTATGTTTATTAAAACAGTAAAAGGTAAATGCCGTAAAGCATAATAAGTATATTGAATAGAAGCTTTATCAGCATAATCAAACGAAGTTGTGAATGCAGCATGATGCATATCCAATTGTTGTTTCAAGTTAGATACTGATGATGCGTCTAACCGCTTACCATCAATCTCCAGATACATATTCAACAAATTAAAGCTGCGTAAAAAATTGCTGACACGACCACGACCATATAAATCATAAGCGCCGGCAAGTACCACATCTTTTACTTTAAACGGCTCTGGAGATGAAACAATACCGATCATTCCGTTAGCTACAGTAATACCATAATAATTTGACGGATCTATTTTATCAGCTTTGATCATCCATGGGTCCTGTGCAAATGAATAATAGACAATGAATAAGGAACAATATAAAAAGAAGATAATTTTTTTCATACAGCAAATTGATGAAACAAAAAATATTGTTATATACAGTAATGCAATATTAATAGTAAGGCAGCATTATTTTTGTTTTGCAACTTACTTATTACTGATTTATGAAAAAGTTATTGCTTGTTGTTTTGATACTTATAATAATTATTATCTCATCCATCTATATATTAATTCCAAAAAAAATTGTTGTTTCAACTATTACTTATACTGATGTAAAAAATAAAACTACTTTAAGGTATTTGCAAAATATTACTAAATGGCAACAATGGATAAGTAAACCTTTGGATGACGATTCAACTTTTAACTATAAAAATTACAATTTTAAAGTTTTGCAAATTGGAAACGTTTCAACAAAAATTTTAATCAACAATAACATTCAATCAGAAATCATTATTATTCCTTACACATTAGATTCATCAGCAATTGAATGGCAGTTTTCAATTGCTACAGGTTATAACCCTTTTAACAGATTAGTGCAATATCAGTTAGCAAAAAATTTAAAAAACACACTTGCACCACTATTAACAAACTTTCAATCGAAAGTTCAAAATACAGTAAATGTTTACGGTTTTAATATACATAGAACAACAATAACAGACACTACACTTATATCAGTTAAAAAAGTTTTTAAGCATTACCCTTCAACTGAAGAAATATATTTAGTGATTAATGAATTAAAAAATTATATAGAGCAACAACGGGGCGTTCAACGTAATTATCCAATGTTAAACATTACTTTTCTTAAAGACAGCAATTTTAAAGTAATGGTAGGCATACCAACAGATAAACCTTTACCTGAAAATAGTAAGTTCAAAGAGAAACGTATGATTAAACTTGTGAATAAAACATTGTGTACTGACGTATCAGGTGATGATATAACGGTACAGCAGGCATTAAGAGCAACAAATGATTATATGAATGATAATGAGCTTTCATCACCTGTAATTCCATTTCAACAATTGATTACTGACAGAATTAAACAGCATGACAGTACTAAATGGATAACGAAAATATTTACGCCAATTATTTAATTCTAATTTAAGTGTATTTCATGCTTAAAAAAAGCATAACTTTTAATATATTGTAACGCAGGAACCACCTTATAAAGATGGTATACTTTTTTTGCTGTAAATGAATAATGAAATTTGCCCAAAGAAATATAGCTTGTTTTATTGCTTTCTTAATTTTTACGCATCATGTATTTGCGCAGCCACAAAATTGTGACAGTAATTACTTTTCTTACATATATAAAGCATCAGATTTTAATACCTACTCTAAAGCTATTTTTACTAATGATAACACCATGTTAGCCCTGCAAACAAACATTAAATACTTTCATGGTATAACAAAATTTACTGCTGGTGGAAACGTTGTTTTTTCATACGGCTATACTGCCCCATATATAGCAAATGGCTACCACGCTTTTACAAACTTGGTTTTTACTGATATGTTTGTAACATCGGATGGGAACATTTATGTGTCAGGTTCTGTTATCAAACATGGCAATTTTGTTGGCGGTGGTGAAATACCTGCGGCACGTACTGCGGCAGTTATTTGCAAAATGGATAAATATGGAAAAGTTTTATGGAGTCGTGT
>CAZZXW010000332.1:0-3882 GCA_964658095.1 uncultured Parafilimonas sp.
TTGTTTTTTTCTCCGCTGCTTTTTCTTCATAACGTATATTAAGAATAGATGGCACTTCTTCTTCAACTATATTTATAATTTCCGGTTCTTTTGTTGCTTCTTTAAAGATGGGTTCATCATTATACACTTCAGCTTTTGCTTCAGGCATTTGCAATTCAAATATTGTTTCTTCTTCTTTTACGCTTTCAACAATAAGCGGTTCTTCAATTTTTACAACGGGAATTTCAACAACGGGTTCACTTAACGTTGGCGCATATTCATCAATCTTGGTTTCAACAAAAGGCAAATGCGGCTGCTCATACATTTTCTTTTCTTCGCCATCAATGCCTAACGTCATTACAATCTTTTCTTCTTTTGGCTTTTCCATTTTCTTTGCAGGCATTGTTTCTTTATGCAAAGCTGCAACAGGGTCTTTTTGTTCAAAGCCGGTTGCAATTAATGTGATACCAATTTTTCTTTCAAGTGATGCATCGTAACCCATACCAACAATCACATCCGTTAATTCACCAGCCTGCATTCTTAAATAACTGTTGATGATTTCAAGCTCATCCATCGTGCATTCAAATTCACCTTCTGCACTGTTGATGTTGATCAATATCCATTTAGCACCTTTAATATCATTATCATTCAGCAACGGAGAATTCAGCGCTTCTTCAATGGCACGCTGTGCACGGCTTTCACCTTCAACCGCAGCGCTTCCAAGAATAGCAACACCACCATTTTTCATCACGGTGCATACATCAGCAAAGTCAACAATAACATGACCGCGGCTGTTGATAATATCAGTGATACATTTCGCTGCAGTCGCCAATACATTGTCTGCTTTGTTGAAGGCTTCCTTCATTTTTAAATTACCATATTGCATGCGCAGTTTATCGTTGCTGATGATGAGCAGTGTATCAACATAAGGCTGCAATCTTTTAATGCCATCTTCTGCCTGCAACAAACGGCGCGGACCTTCAAAGCCAAACGGTGTTGTAACAATACCCACCGTTAAGATGTTCATCTCACGACAAACCTGTGCAATGATTGGTGCACCACCGGTTCCAGTGCCGCCGCCCATGCCTGCACATATAAATGCCATTTTAGTATTTACTTCAAGTATGCGGCGAATTTCTTCGAGGCTTTCTTCTGTTGCATTTCTGCCTACTTCAGGGTTGGCACCTGCGCCCAACCCTTGTGTAAGGTGTGGCCCAAGTTGTACTTTATTCGGAACAGGACTTTGTTCCAATGCTTTCGCATCAGTATTACATATAATGAAGTCTGTGCCTTCAATATTTTCAGCATACATATAATTAACTGCATTGCTGCCGCCACCGCCAACGCCAAGCACTTTTATTATGGATGATTTTTGCTTAGGCAAATCAAAGTGTATCATAATTTTTGAATTTGTGGTTAGTAAGTTTTTTGAGCTGTTGGCTATTAGCTTTTAGCTGTTAGCCTTTTTGAATTTAATGTTGTATTGAATCCGGTTAACGGTTGACCGTTAACTATTTTATTACTTTATCATCTTCTTCCTTAAACATATCAATAAGGCTGTCTTTAAATTTATCCCAGAAGTTGTTCAGGCCTTTAGTGCGTGCTGCCATATTTATCTTTGGCTTCTTTGTTTCTTTCACATCAACCTTTGTTTCTTCTTTCTTTAATATTTCAGGCACTTCAACTTTCTTGAATTTATTATCAAACTCCTTGCGCTTATGTTCATAATCGTTATAGCCTTTCAATATCAAACCAATACAGGTTGCATACATAGGCTTCTTTAATTCATCAATATGATTCGGTGCAAGATGTTCATTGGGATAACCGATGCGTGCATTAATACCCGTTGTATATTCTGTTAATTGGATAAGATGTTTTAACTGAGAACCACCGCCGGTTAATATAACGCCGCCATTCAATGCACGTGCATCAAGACCAATTTGTTTGATATGATATGTAACGAAATCAAGTATCTCACTCATTCTTGCCTGTATGATGGATGCAAGATTTTTTACACTGATTTCTTTTGGCGCCATGCCTTTTAAACCGGGAATAGTAATGAACGCATTTGCTTTTGCTTCATCAGCTAATGCAGTTCCAAACTGAACCTTCATTGCTTCAGCCTGGCCCTTTAAAACGCCCAAGCCCATACGTATATCGTTGGTGATATTTTCACCGCCAAACGGAATAACCGCAGTATGTTTTAAGATGCCATCATAAAAAACAGCAAGATCACTTGTACCACCACCAATATCTAAAATGGCAACGCCGGCTTCCATATCAATCTCACTCATCACCGCACTTGCAGATGCGAGTGGTTGTAAAGCGAGGTCTTTTGTTTTTAACCCACTTCTGTCAACAGCACGATAAATGTTTTTTATTGCATTTCTATCACCAGTTATAATGTGAAAGTTTGCGCCAACCTTCACGCCATTCATACCAATCGGGTCTTTGATGTTCTGATAATTATCAACGTGAAAATCCTGTGGTATCACATCAATGATCTGATCACCTGCAGGTATAAAAGTCTTGCGTTGATTTTCTACAAGCTGGTCAATTTCCCAGCGTTCAATTTCAATATCAGCATTTTGGCGCACAATGTCGCCGCGTGTTTGTAAGCTCTTGATGTGATGCCCCGCAACGCCTACATACACATCTTTAATTTCAAGGTCAGGATTGCTTTTCGCACAGCTCGCCAGAGCCATTTGAATTGCTTTAATGGTTTGATCAATGTTCAGCACCTGACCATGCTGCACACCATTACTGTCTGCCCGACCAAACCCAAGAATTTCAAGTTTGCCGTATTCATTTTTTCTGCCGGCAATCGCAGCAATTTTTGTTGTGCCGATGTCAAGCCCAACAATAATCGGCATGCCTGTTTCATCGTAAACAGGTTTTAGTTCACCGTTTGTACTTTGGTTCATAGTGGATGTTTTAGTTGTTTGTTATAGAAAAAGTTGATTGTTCATGGTTAATGATTCGTTGTCTAGTAATGTTTTTTCTTCATCACTGCTTTCGGCTTCTTTGATTCTGCTTTCTTATTTCTTGTTGTTTTATTTTTTATTGATATAGACCTTACTTTTTTATTTTCAGGCGTTCTTGTTTTATTGTTTAATAATGATTTTCTTTTTATATCATGTTTAGCTGAAAGAATTTTTAATGAATCAACATTCAGCTTTGGAATCGGTGCTGAATACGTTGTATCATTTAAAACAGTATTCAACTTTGTATCTGCCTGCTTCAGTTGCTTCATAGCTTTTGCGGTATCTGAAATAGTGTAACCTTCGCCTCTTCTTATAGCCACAACCTGGCCTTCATACTGCACATCAATCACGCTATATTTTTCAAAACCAACTTTGCTAAAGACCTGTTTATAAAAAGCCAGCAGCTTTGTAAACTTCTCATTTAAACTATCGGCATTACCAATTCTTATAATTTGATTTCCTACAACCGGTGTTATCTCATAAGTGCCTTGTTGCGTTATATTAACCTGCGCTGTTTGTTCACTTAAAAAATTATTTGCATTGATATATTGCGCTAATGTTTTTACATCATTCAGCACCAAACTATCAGGCTTTGATAATATTTTTTTGTCTGATGGAAATGATGTGAACACAATCAATCTTGCTGTTGCATTTTCATTCACAGGCAAACGCAAACCGGCGCTGTCTATATAAAATGAATTACCTGAAAGCGTAAACACTCTTGCAATTGGTTCGCGTTCTGAAATGTTTACATGCAAGGTTTGATGATTATCAAAAAACAATTGTGCATCTTTTATCCAGGCGTTGTGTTCAAGCTGGTCTTCTGCTCTTCTTAAATTAATATCATTTAATGTTTCGCCTGCCCGAATACTATTTTGATTTAGCACATCAAGCACATCTGCTTTTTTAATAAAAATGT